>NZ_VHTA01000009.1:0-234039 GCF_030851525.1 Vibrio sp. 2017_1457_13 | reverse complement strand
AAGTTCTTTTTGGCTCAATGAATACTGACTCTAAATTACCTAGCTCCTATAAATAGAAGCGTAATTCAAAGCTATTATCGTTCCAACAGAACGATAATGAATTGACTGTGCCGATAGTGCTAAAAGCCCTATCAATTTGGTCACTCAGTTCATTGAAACCGAAGTGCTTATTGCTAAGCATTTTGATTATCATCAACGAGTGCCCACACAGATTGATTGGTTTAAATTGTTAAAGAGCTGGCTTGCGAATCTCTCGTTGAGCTTCGAAGCGGAGGTGAATTCTAACGAGTTAATTTGAAGAGTCAAACACTTTTTCAAATTTTCTTTTTTAGAAGCTTTCCCTCAACCAACACTGCCTGAAGCCTTGCGGCGTCTGCCGTGTCAGTGAGGGCGCATTATAGGGATAAAATTCAGGTTAGCAATAGTAAAAACAAGAAAAAAGCACACAAGCGAATCAAGCGCTCAATAAACCATCAAAAAACTGAATTCACCCGATTTATTGACTGATTTCGACCTTGGACAATAAACAAAGAAGGCTATGCCACGGGCATAGCCTTCATAAAAAAGAGTTACTGATGAGCGACGATATCACCCTCTTTAACATCAAGATAGATTGGTGTACCAGGAATAAATTGCCCTGATAATATCGATTTTGCTAATGGATTCTCTATTGTTTGCTGAATAGCACGTTTTAACGGTCTTGCACCATATACCGGATCAAATCCAATATGGGCAACAAGATCTAACGCCTCATCGCTAACAATTAATCCATAATCTTTATCGGCTAAACGTTGACGTAAACGCTCTAACTGAATAAAGGCAATAGATTTAATCTGCTCTTGAGCTAATGGGTGGAACACCACACTTTCATCAATCCGGTTTAAAAACTCGGGACGAAAATGTTTGCTCACGACCTCCATAACTTGCTCTTTCATAGTCTGATAATCCAAATGAGCAAAATTTTCTTGGATGCGTGATGACCCTAAATTGGAGGTCATGATCACTACCGTATTACGAAAATCAACGGTTCGACCTTGACCATCGGTTAATCGACCATCATCGAGCACTTGTAATAAAATATTGAACACATCAGGATGCGCTTTCTCAACCTCGTCCAACAACAATACGGAATAGGGTTTACGCCGTACCGCTTCAGTCAAGTATCCGCCCTCTTCATAACCCACATAACCAGGAGGCGCACCAACAAGACGAGCTACTGAGTGTTTTTCCATAAATTCAGACATGTCGATACGCACCATGGCATCTTCACTATCGAACATGAAATTAGCCAGCGTTTTACAAAGCTCAGTTTTCCCTACACCCGTTGGACCTAAGAATAAAAAAGAACCTATTGGGCGATTAGGATCCGATAATCCAGCTCGACTACGACGAATAGCATCAGCAACCACCTCAACCGCCTCCGACTGCCCGATGACACGTTGATGTAAAAACGTTTCCATCTGCAACAGCTTCTCTTTTTCGGCTTCCAGCATTTTCGCAACAGGAATCCCCGTCTGTTTTGACAATACTTCAGCAATTTCTTCATCGGTAACTTTATTGCGTAACAAGGTCATCTCTTGCATTTCAGCTTGAGTCGCTAAATCTAGCTGTTTTTCTAGTTCAGGAATCCGTCCATATTGCAACTCAGACATGCGGTTTAAATCACCAGCACGTCTTGCCACTTCTAAATCTAAACGCGCTTGTTCTAATGCTGATTTAATGTGTTGCGTTCCCGATAACGCTGCTTTTTCTGTGTTCCAAATTTCTTCTAATTCTGAATACTCGCGCTCTTTTTCTTTTAACTCATCATTAATAATGCCCAGACGTTTTTCGCTCGCATCATCGTGTTCATTACTTAGTGCTTGCTGTTCAATCTTCAATTGGATAATTTTTCGTTCCAATTTATCAAGCACTTCCGGTTTTGAATCCATTTGGATACGAATACTCGAAGCGGCTTCATCGATTAAATCGATCGCTTTATCTGGCAATTGACGATCGGAGATATAACGATGCGATAATGTTGCCGCAGCAACAATCGCAGGATCGGTAATCTCAACATGATGATGCAATTCATAGCGCTCTTTTAACCCTCGTAGGATCGCCACCGTATCTTCAACGCTCGGTTCATCCACTAAAACTTTTTGGAAGCGACGCTCCAATGCAGGATCTTTTTCGATATACTGGCGATATTCATCGAGTGTTGTCGCGCCAACGCAATGCAATTCTCCACGCGCCAAGGCCGGTTTGAGCATATTCCCGGCATCCATCGACCCTTCACCTTTACCGGCGCCGACCATGGTATGTAATTCATCAATAAATAAGATGACATTACCTTCTTCTTTGGCCAGCTCGTTCAGCACCGATTTTAAACGCTCTTCAAATTCACCGCGATATTTAGCTCCTGCGACTAAAGCGCCCATATCGAGAGAAAGTACCCGTCGGCCGCGTAGCCCTTCTGGCACTTCATTATTAATAATTCGCTGTGCTAAACCTTCGACAATGGCGGTTTTACCCACACCAGGTTCACCGATGATCACTGGGTTATTTTTCGTACGCCGTTGCAAGACTTGAATGGTACGGCGAATTTCATCGTCACGGCCTATCACGGGGTCTAATTTGCCTTGCTCAGCTCGTTCAGTCAGATCAATCGTGAATTTTTCTAAAGCTTGACGCAGTTCTTCGGCATTAGGATCATTAACTTTTTGCCCACCACGGATGGTTTCAATCGCTGCAGAGAGCTTTTTCTCACTCAATCCAACCTCTTTTAATAATTGACCAAGAGGTCCTTTATCTTCGATTGCCGCTAGCAAAAATATTTCAGAGGAGATGTACGCATCTTGGCGTTTTTGTGCCACTTTATCACAGAGATTAAATAACGTACCCAACGCACCAGATAGCTGAACATCACCACCAATCCCACTCACTTTAGGGAGCCTGTCGAGCATCTCGCCTAGTTTTGAGCGTAGCTGTGCCACGTCAATATTCAACATGGTTAACAACGGACGAATAGGACTGCCATTTTGATCGAGCAGTGCCACCATTAAATGAACTGGCTCGATATACTGATGATCACGACCTAGAGCCAAAGACTGCGCATCAGAAATGGCTATTTGAAATTTACTGGTAAATCTATCAAGACGCATAACCACCTTCCTAATCTCATTCAAGAGAAACTAATCACATAGAGAACATGGTTACGCAAAGACGATATTTCAAGTCAAAGGGGATAACTTTATGAGCAGAAAATGCGCTATATAAGGCTATAGAACAAAGGACAAACTTAAAGTGGACTAACAAGCGATAGCTTATTAGGTAACAGAAAAGAAGGTTAGCCATACAGAGTCAGATTTTAATCACGAAACCGTGCTATTTTGTCTGACTATTCTATCCAGATGAAGCAAGCCTGTCGGCCAGTTACGCCATCGCGTCGGTACGAATAAAATTGCTGATCATGTTGATAAGTACATAAATCACTTTTAACCACCTGATCAATACCAATTTTTGCTAAACGTAATTGTGCAAGTTGAGCGATATCAGCCAACCATTTGCCGCAATTGGATGTTGCTGAAAAAGCCCTTTGCGCATGACTATCATAATCGCAAAAAACCTGCCTGACTTCATCACCAACCTCAAAGGCTTGAGGACCAATCGCAGGACCAAGCCAGATTAAAACATCATCAGAAAACTTGTCTAAAGCCTGCTCAACAATCCCTCCGGCTAATCCTCGCCAACCCGCATGAACCGCGGCAACTCGAGTACCTTGCATATTGGCAATCAATATTGGTAAACAATCAGCTGTCATGGCTGAACAGACGACACGCGGAGTTGATGTAACAATACCATCAGCATCCAGCACTTTATAACTAGGCTGGCTGACTTCAATCACTCGAGTGGAATGTGTTTGATTAAGCCAGATGGGCGGGGATGGCATCCGACAGTATTGTTGCAACCAGTCGCGATTTTTTGCCACTATCGACGGATCATCCCCAACATGCATGCCAACATTCAAACCATCGTAAGGCGGAAGAGAAAATCCACCATGACGGGTTGAACAAAACGCTTTCACATTGTTAGGCGCTGGCCAGTTAGGAATGATCACCGACATGGTTTAATACTCTTGCGAATAGTTTAGTTTAGCATCTTCACGTAACGCTTCTGTCATAATAACCATATCATCGGGCACTGGAGCATGAAACTCAAGCTCCTCGCCAGTGATCGGGTGTTCAAACTTTAACATTACGGCATGCAGTGCTTGTCTATCAAAAGCTCTAATCATTTCCGTGAGCTCAGGGGTTGCTCCTTTAGGAATACGCGCCCGACCACCATAAGCACTGTCACCTAACAACGGATGTTGCAGATAAGCCATGTGTACTCGAATTTGGTGAGTTCGCCCGGTTTCTAAACGCAAGCGAATCCGGGTATGTTCACGAAAATGTTCTGCGACACGATAATGCGTAACCGCAGGTTTACCCATTTGATTCACCGCCATTAAAGTACGCTTTGTTGAGTGACGACCGATTGGTTTATCAATCATGCCACCCGCGGTCATTTTACCGATCGCAATCGCTTCATATTCACGGGTAATATTGCGTTTTTGCAAATCTCTTACCAAACGTGTTTGTGCTGGGACTGTCTTCGCGACCACCATTAAACCCGTCGTATCTTTATCAAGACGGTGCACAATCCCTGCACGTGGAACTTCTGCAATTGGTGGATAATGAAAGAGTAAAGCATTTAATACGGTACGATCTGGCGTTCCCGCCCCAGGATGAACGACAAAATCTCTGGGTTTATTGATCACCAGAATATCGTCATCTTCATAAACGATATTAAGTGGAATATCTTGCGCTTCCCAGCGTTGTTCATCTTCTAGCTCGGCCAGAACGGTAATGCTCTCTCCTCCCATCACTTTGGTCCGAGGCTTAGTGACCACCGTTCCATTGACTGTAATTTTGCCATCTAACAACCACTCTTTAAGACGAGAGCGGGAAAAATCGACAAATAATTCTGCTACCGCTTGGTCTAAACGCTGACCAAGCTGGCTTTCTTTTACTGTTTGAGTTAATTCAATCTGCTGAGCCATATCGAACTTTTTTAAAAACCGTGAGACTAATAGCCACGAGTGTGGAAAAATATGTTTTCATTGTATCTGTTACTGATCGGAAAGTAACGAAACGATTTACGGAGCAAGCTCGCTCCAAGTTTAGAAGCTTTATTGCAAGGAACCTAACCCTGACATGAAATACCAAACTTTATCAGGCTTACTCGCATTATCTTTATTAGTTGGCTGTTCAAGTAAAGAAGAGATTGTCCCTGACGTTCCACCCGCAGAGTTGTACAGTGATGCTCAAACTTCATTGCAAAGCGGTAATTGGTTAACCGCCATCGATAAGTTAGAAGCACTAGACTCTCGCTACCCCTTCGGAGCGTATTCAGAGCAGGTTCAGTTGGACTTGATCTACGCTTACTATAAAAATGATGATCTCGCTTTAGGGCTTGCGACCATTGAACGTTTTATTCGACTCAATCCCACTCATGAAAAAATGGATTGGGTTCTGTACATGCGCGGCTTAACTCATATGGCCCAAGATCGAAACTTTATGCACGATCTATTCAACATTGACCGTAGTGATCGCGACCCAGAACCAGTAAAAGCTGCTTTCGCAGATTTTAAACGTCTACTTGAACGTTACCCAAACAGTTTATACGCTAATGATGCACAACAGCGCATGATTGCTTTGAAAAATCGTTTAGCTGAATATGACTTAGCGACGGCTGATTTTTATTTACGCCGTGAGGCTTGGATCGCCGCGATTAATCGAACTCAAGAGCTACAGAAAACCTATCCGGGTACTGAAGCCGCACGCAAATCCTTATCTATTCAGCTAAAAGCTTATCAGCAACTAGGCTTGACTGATGCGGCCGAGCGAACCAAACAGCTAATGCAACTGAACGCTCGTCCTTAAGCTTAAATTCAGCATCATGATTACCCCTCGTTTCTATAACTAAACGACTGAGTTATGGGTAAGCGAAAAATCAATGCCCCCACTTGCATTAATCAATAATGCAAGTGGGGGGAAATCGTTGACTCAAGTGGATAAGCAGAAAAGGGGGAAATCATAATAAAGCGAAGCATTAAGGAAGGTATATGACATTTTTTTAGGCCGTAACAAAGCGCTAAAATAGGCGTAATATTTAGTGATTCCACTCATCAATCTAGCGCTTTCTTTGATAATAACAAGTCTTTTTATCCACTATTCCTACCACTCTTTGCGAAAGATCACGTTTGCTTTCAAGCGTATCAACACCCAACAAAAAAGAGAGCTTGATCACATTATTTTATCCAGAAACCTGTAACCTGAAGTTAACCCATAAGGGATGCAACAGAGGAAAAACACTATGCAAATGAACATCACTGGCAAAAACATTGAAATCACCTCTGCAATCCGTAGCTACATTGAGAGTAAGTTTAAAAAGCTCGAAAAATGGCAAGTCGATATCACCGGTTGCCAAGCAAGCTTTAGTGAACAACCCAATAAGCAGAAAAAATTTGAAGCGACGGTCACTATCCCGAAAGGTCAACTAGTCGCTTCTGCAATTCACGAGGATCTCTATGCCGCGATTAATGAAGTTGAACAAAAATTAGAGCGACAGCTCAATAAATTGCGCCATAAACCCGATGCTCGTCGTACCGAGAAACCTGAAATTGTAGAAGTCGAAGAATAATCTTCCCCTGTTATCCATTTAGCGCCTTAGGGCGCTATTTTTTTGCTTGACGCTGTTTACTGGCTTGCTTATTGTGTCCATTCAATCGCTAAGGTAGCAATAACCGATGTTAACCTCTCATTTTCTGTTTGTTTTTAACTTCTTTTTTCTCCAATAATCTTGGAGGCTTGCTCGTTTAAAGAAAATAAGTCAAAAACGAACAGACAGAAAGCCTCCCATCGGGAGGCTTTTTTATAAGGATTTAGTTATGACCAGCCCAAAACTGTCACTAGAAGAGATTCGAGACCGATTAAACACCATTGATAATCAATTACTTAGGCTGCTTTCCGAACGTCGCCAACTGAGTGTCGAGGTCGCCAAGAGTAAAGTACAAACCTCAAAGCCCGTACGCGATCCCGTTCGCGAGCAGCAACTATTGGTCAAGTTAATTCAAGTCGGTAAACAGGATTATCAATTAGACGCCCAATACATTACCAAACTGTTTCATACGATTATTGAAGACTCCGTATTACTGCAGCAAGCTTATTTACAAAACCTAGCCAATCCACAAAACCGCAAGCCATTGGCTAGAGTTGCTTTTCTCGGAGCGAAAGGCTCTTACTCACATCTTGCGACCCGAGAATATTTCAGTCGTAAAAATACTGAGCTTATCGAACTCAATTGCGAACAATTTAGAGACATTACCAAAACCGTTGAATCTGGCCATGCAGATTATGGTGTTTTACCAATTGAAAACACCAGTTCAGGCTCGATTAATGAAGTGTATGACTTACTTCAACATACTACCCTATATATCGTCGGCGAGATCACTCAACCGATAGAACACTGCTTAGTTGCCACACAAGATATCCGCTTAGAAGCGTTGAAAATTCTCTATTCACACCCACAGCCACACCAACAATGCAGTGAGTTTTTAAGTCGCTTGCAAGGGGTCAAACTGGAAACCTGTGCTAGCACTGCCGATGCGATGAAAAAAGTGCAACAACTGCAACGTGATGATGTTGCAGCAATCGGCAATGCAGCAAGTGGCAAATTGTATGGCTTACAATCGATTCAAACCAATATCGCTAACCAAACAGAAAACCATACTCGGTTTATTGTTGTGGCCCGTAAACCAATTGAAGTCTCAACTCAAATTCCAGCAAAAACTACCCTGATCATGTCAACGGCACAAGAAGCTGGCTCATTAGTCGCCACCCTATTAGTGCTCCAACGTTATGGTATTAATATGACCAAACTGGAATCCAGACCTATCATGGGTAATCCGTGGGAAGAAATGTTCTATGTCGACTTGCAAGCTCATCTGGATTCAGAAGAGATGCAAAAAGCACTTAGTGAACTAACTAAACTAACCAAACATTTAAAGGTACTTGGCTGTTATCCTATTGAGAATATTAAACCCACTCAGGTTAAGTTAATCCCAGCGTAAAAAACTGCTGATGGTGCAATCTCTAACAATGTTGAGTGATTGCTAAGTAGGAAGCACGTCAGTCACCATTAATATAGATAACCATAGTGATTGAAACGAACGTAGCTATACCCAAACGACTTGGAGTTGCAGGTAGGCGGCAAGTAAGTAAATCCCGATGAGCATAGGCAAACTATGTGATTGGGGAGCCAACACCGCTGCTGCTTCAAGTAGGAAAGGGATAACACCGCAACAATTCAACTAGCAACAACATATTGACTAGGAAATAAAGAGAATCTCAACATGTCATCAAATCAAGCCATTATCCATATCATCGTCGCTTCACTGAATCCTGCCAAAATTAACGCCGTTAAAAGCGCTTTTGAGCAATTATTTCCTAATCATACATTGCAATTACAGGGCGTGACGGTTGATAGCGGCGTTGCTGCTCAACCAATGAGCGATGAAGAGACCAAACAAGGCGCACTTAATCGAGTGCACCATGCAGAGCAAGCTTATCCAGGAGCCGATTTTTATGTCGGCTTAGAAGCAGGTATTGAGCAGGGGATGACGTTTGCTTGGATGATCGTTAAGTCAGCAGAACAATATGGCGAGTCTCGTTCTGCCAGCCTCATGTTACCTCCTGCCATTAACCAAAGTTTACACGCCAACAATGAACTTGGTGAGATTATGGATGAAGTATTTGGTACCGATAACATCAAACAAAAAGGAGGAGCGATCAGTTTACTTACTCAACATCACTTAACTCGTAGCTCAGTTTACCATCAGGCACTTATTTTAGCCTTAGTACCATTTTTGCATCCCGAGCTATTTATGCCTTTAGATTTAGATAAAGCACCGAAAAAATAGTCACCACTTACACGACTCAAGCAAACAGGTGCGAATTTAACCTATCGAAATAAAACGCTTTTTCCTTTTAACTTACCGCAATATCATTCATATCACAGCAAATCATACAATAAGCTATTTGAGTAGCAACGATGCCAAAGCTTCACGCTCAGTTAATGAGCGTGATTTCAACTCATTAGAGCCACGAGTAATGGTTGCGACCCCCACTCCCAGTAATTGACTCATTTGCCGTTGAGATAACTCCCCTTTCAATAACTCACAGAGAATATTGATTCGTGCAACTAAAGCCTCTCGTTCATCAGGCGTCATTAACATGGTCAGTAGCATCTCATGTTGATCGAGTGATGCAGCTTGTTGCACCAAGGTTAATAATTCGCTCCAGTCACTGTAATCCGGTTGTGTTGACATGGTTGTACTCGTTAAGTGATACATGCTCCGTATTGTAGAACAGACTGCGAGGGAATCAATACATAGTCTGCAACTCATTGTCGGTTAAAAATGGGCCATTGACTCCCATCACATCGCGATAGTAAGTTTCAAACATCAACACGTTTTGGATATAGCCTCTGGTTTCGCGAAACGGAATCGCCTCAATAAACGCATAAGCATCTAACTGCCCTTGAGTCTGTTCTCGCCAGCGATCGACTCGGCTGGGGCCAGCATTGTAAGCAGCAAAAGCCAAAATACGATTATTGTTGTATCTCGCCAATAAATCATTCAGATAATGACTGCCAATTTCGATATTTTTACCGACTTGGAAAAGCTCATCTTCATGTTGATAACTTAAGCGATATTTTTGCGCGGTATAACGAGCCGTTGTCGGCATGACCTGCATAATGCCCCGAGCACCAACAGGAGAACGCGCTTCAATATCCATCGCACTTTCTTGCCTCGCCAACGACATCAAGGTAATCGGATCAATACCATGTTTCTCTCCATAAAAATTGAACCACCATTGATGGGCGAGAGGAAAACGTAACTGAGTGTTATCCCATAAATTGGCCGATATCGTCGCGCGGACCGTTAGATGATACCAATGTTGTGTGGCAGCATAGACCGCGAGCATCTCTTTGCTGGGTTGTTCCACTCGCTGCAATAGCCAATTCCATTCGCTCTTCGCTGCGGCGATTTTATCGCGCTCAATCAACTCACCGATGCGAATGAGCTCTGTTTGATAAGGTTTAATCAACTCGCGATTTAAAGAGAGCGTCGAACTTGGGTATTGAATAGATTGTTGTAATGCTTCTGCTGCAGCAACACTATAAAAATTACGTAACCCGAGTAAGCTACGCATTCTTTTCAGTCCCTGTTCCGCTTGTCCTGCTTGTAATTCACTGCGTGCTAACCAATATTGCCAACGCGTTGAAGCTTTATCTTCTGCGGGTAATTGCTCTATCCACTTAGCTATTCCCTGCCAATCCATACTGCGCAACGCTAAACGTATTCGAGTTTCAATTAAGTGGGTATTATCACTGCCCATAATCATACTATCGCGCCATTGTTGAAGCTCAGGTGGTTCGACACTCATCATACGTAAAGCGATATATTGCCCAGTCCGAGCACGCAACGAATCCGACCAATCTAGCTGTTTATCAACTAATATCCATAACCGTTGGGCTTGAATCGCATCGGCTCTCGCTGCTTTTTCTAACGCCAGCTCCACCTGACGATACAACAGGGTTTTATCGCGATACTGGGTAATAAAACTCACTACCGTTTCAGGTTTGTCGTACAAGCCGATCATTGCCAACGCTTCTGCATGTGTCGGTTTGCCATCCAGCTTACTGGCTAAATGACGCATTAATGACCGATTTCGCCCTTCAAAAGCCAATAGCATACGTTGTAAAACTAGACTATCCGTCAAGCCACCTTGCTGCTCCCACACCGTGAAGAGCGGATCGCAAGCCGAAGAAACACTTGCGCCACTTTGCCACAGCGCTTTAGCGCCAACGAAGGCTTCGTTGTAACGCCCAGTTTTTAACTTGGCATGATAATAGTGACAGCGATACGTTTCTCCATTGGGTTCATTCGGTGAAAACTTCAACATCTCCGCCCACTTTCCCTGACTCGCTAAAGCATCAAAATAAGGTGCACTGATCCGATTTGAAAAAGGAAATGTTTTATGACTATCGATAAAATTACGCACCACAATCGGAGATTTATCACCTAAATCAATCAAAAAGCTCCGATAATCGAGATATGGTGTTAATGGATAATCGGCTATCTGTTTACGCGCTTTTTTGAAACGTGTGACATCTTTATTATCTAACCATTGGTGTGCTTGTTCATACAATTCACGTTGCGCTTCTAAGTCTAAGGTTTTGCTAACCCCTAAATGACTAAAACTCATTGCACCGATCAAAACGCAGCCGAGCAGCATTGATGAACTGTGCTTATGCCGTTTCAATAAAACCCGATACCCCATTGCGATGATCCCTTCTATTTCCCTTTCCCAATTCACATTATTACGCAGATTCTTCAGCGAAATGTAAAGGTGTAAGATGTAAACTTGAAGTCAATAGTAATAAAAAACCTTAATCTACTTGTTGCATTTAAATTTCTTACACATTGTGTGGTTCATTTCCCCAGTCAGAAATCGTCAACCAAGCAAAATAACTGGCTGACGAGTAACAAAAGGATTAGCTTTGATATAGAATAATGGCTTTGTTCTGTTTGAAAGATTAGGAATGATCGGCAATGGCTGAATACGTCTATACCATGTCGCGGGTGAGCAAAGTTGTGCCTCCTAAGCGTCAAATCCTCAAAGATATTTCGTTAAGCTTTTTCCCTGGTGCTAAAATCGGCGTGCTTGGCCTCAATGGCTCAGGTAAATCGACACTCCTACGCATTATGGCAGGGATTGATCAAGATTTTGATGGCGAAGCTCGTCCGCAACCCGGCTTAAATGTGGGATACCTTCCCCAAGAGCCTGTCTTGGACGAAAATAAGACGGTGCGTGAAGTGGTTGAAGAAGCGGTTGCTGATGTGGCCCATGCACTCAAGCGACTCGATGAAGTCTACGCCGCTTATGCTGAACCGGACGCAGACTTCGACGCCCTAGCCAAAGAGCAAGGCGAGTTAGAATCGCTGATCCAAGCCAAAGATGGTCATAATTTAGAAGCCGCTCTTGAGCGCGCCGCCGACGCTTTACGTCTGCCTGAATGGGATGCCAAAATCGCCACTCTATCAGGTGGTGAACGCCGCCGAGTAGCGATTTGTCGTTTACTGCTTGAAAAACCCGATATGTTACTGCTCGATGAGCCCACCAACCACTTAGATGCTGAATCTGTGGCTTGGCTTGAGCACTTCTTGGTTGATTATAGCGGTACTGTGGTGGCGATTACCCACGACCGTTACTTCCTCGATAATGCTGCAGGTTGGATTTTAGAACTGGACCGTGGTGAAGGTATTCCATGGCAAGGTAACTACACGTCTTGGCTAGAACAAAAAGATGAACGTTTGAAACAAGAAAAAGCCGGGGAAAGTGCCCGTCAAAAAACCATCGAAAAAGAGCTAGAATGGGTTCGTCAAAATCCAAAAGGTCGTCAAGCTAAATCTAAAGCGCGGATGGCTCGCTTTGAAGAGATGACCACCGGCCAATACCAAAAACGTAACGAAACCAATGAATTGTTCATCCCACCTGGTGAGCGTCTTGGTGATAAAGTGCTGGAAGTCAACAACCTAACCAAATCGTTTGGTGATCGCGTACTGATTGATAATCTGTCATTCAGCATGCCGAAAGGCGCGATCGTTGGTATTGTCGGTGCTAACGGCGCCGGTAAATCAACCTTATTTAAAATGCTTAGTGGCGCAGAGCAGCCCGATTCAGGAACCATTGAGTTAGGTGAAACGGTTAAATTAGCTTCGGTCGATCAGTTCCGTGACAGCATGGATGACAAGAAAACGGTCTTCCAAGAGATCTCTGAAGGCGCGGATATCATTAAGATCAATAACTTTGAAATTCCAGCGCGAGCGTACTGCTCTCGCTTCAACTTTAAAGGTAATGATCAGCAAAAAATCATTGGTGAGCTATCTGGGGGGGAGCGTAACCGCGTCCATCTAGCCAAGCTGCTTAAAGCGGGAGGCAACGTCCTACTGCTCGATGAACCAACCAACGACTTAGATGTTGAAACCCTACGCGCACTCGAAGAAGCCTTATTGGAATTCCCAGGCTGTGCGATGGTGATTTCGCACGACCGTTGGTTCCTTGACCGTATTGCAACTCATATCCTTGATTATCGGGATGAGGGACAAGTGAACTTCTATGAAGGTAACTATACCGAATATATGGAATGGCTAAAGCGCACGCTTGGCGCTCAAGCGGCTGAGCCACATCGTATTAAGTACAAACGGATCAGCAAATAACCCGTTGCCCAGATTAAAGCTACCTTCGGGTAGCTTTTTTTACTCTGCACAAAACCTTATTTCGTGCGCCAAATTCGAGTTAAGGCACCTGCATTCTGCTATGCTTAATGCGTACTCATTATGCAATTGTAGGACTTATGATCGAACGTCGACAGTTTTCACGCATCCTTTACCAAGCGCCAGCAATGTTACAGCAAGGCGATATACAGCTCACGACTTGTATCCACGATCTCTCTTTACGAGGTTTACTGTTGTGGGCCGTCGATGAACCCAATTTAGATAGCGATCAGTTAGTAGACGTGGCGTTTACCCTGCCGGAAAGCGAGATCACGATTCGTTTAAGCGGACAATTGGTGCGGCAAAATGAGCGTATTCTGCATATCAAGATAGTTCATATTGATTTAGAGAGTATCGCCCATTTAAAACGCCTAGTAGAACTCAATATCGGTGATGACGAGCTTTTACACCGCGATTTAGAACATTTAGTGACTGAGGCTCCATAACGTTTATCAACGTTGCCAAGCATCGCTGGCGTGTTTAAGTAAGTGCTGACTCTCTTGCATAAACTGCTGAGAATAGTCGCCAAACCAATCGCTCACTTGGTTAAATTGGCTAACAAAGCCTAGTTTATCCCCTTGTTTAAGCAAGCCGACCGCTTGTTCCAAACTATCCTGAAAACGGCCAATCATCTCAATATTCTCTTGCGAAGATAAAATAATATCCGCGTATAAATTTGGGTCTTGCCCAAACAAACGCCCGACCATCGCCAATTCGAGACGGTAAATCGGTGAGCTTAATTTAAGCAACTGTTCAATATTAGGATTAACTTTACTTAAATGCAGGCCGTAAACAAATGAAGTGAAGTGACGTAATGCTTGAATTAAGGTCATACCTTGATCGTGCTCTTGGGCATCAATGGCACATAAACTCGCTCCCCAAATCGCAAATTGGTCCAGCAGCCATTGATACTGCTCCACTCCTCGGCCATCACAATACACGATGACTTGCTTTGCTAAGCTTGGGACATCAGGTCCGAACATCGGGTGTAAACCAACCACAGGGCCAGAATGAACCTTCAACATGGCCGCCAACGGCTTCGATTTAATTGACGTTAAATCACATAAAATACAATCGGAAGGGAGTTGATTGAGTTTCTCAATCACACCAACAGTCAAATCTATCGGTACCGTTACCACGACTAAACCTGCATCATGTAAGAGTTCATCGGCGCGATGCCAATCTTGGCTACCCAGTACTTTGACCTGATAACCGGATAAATCAAACATGCGAGCAAACAGGCGACCGAGTTGACCATGACCACCGATGATCACCACTGAGCGTAATTCAGGCTTTAAACATTTAAAACCTGAGTCTTTCTCACTGGCGTAAGACTCGCGCATGGTTCGGCGTAAAATATCTTCGATTAATTGTGGTGGCACACCTTGTGCTTCAGCTTCAGTACGGCGCGACGCCAGCATACTCGCTTCTCGTTCTGGAACATAAATCGGCAATCCGTAACGGCTTTTGACCTCTCCGACTTGCTCAACTAATGCTAAACGGCGAGCCAGTAAATCAATCATCTGTTTATCCAATGCGTCGATTTGTTCCCGTAATGCATTCAACTCTTCAGCCATCGTTGTTCCTTTATCTACGATTTACAGCGGTCTGCTAAAAAAGGCACCAGCGCCTGGTGAGCATGACGCAATAATTGTTCTGTCGTTTGCCAATCAATACATGCATCCGTGATTGAAACGCCGTATTGCATTTGCGATTTAGGTAGCTCCGCTGATTGATTTCCTTCGTTTAAGTGACTTTCAATCATCACACCGATGATCGAGCGGTTTCCTTCGAGAATTTGATGAATCACATCTTCGGCCACCAATGGCTGGCGACGATAATCTTTACGTGAGTTGGCATGACTGCAATCGACCATCAATGCCGCGCCCAACCCAAAACCGGTTAATTGTTGTTCACACTCAGCGACCGAAACGGAATCGTAATTGGTTTGTTTGCCGCCACGTAAAATCACATGGCCATTCATATTACCTTGTGTGGTTAAAAGAGCCACTTGCCCTTCACGATTAATGCCCATAAAACGGTGGCTTGATGACGCGGCTTGCATCGCGTTAATCGCCGTCGATAAGCTACCATCGGTACCATTTTTAAAGCCAATCGGCATAGAAAGACCACTGGCCATCTCACGGTGAGTTTGTGATTCCGTCGTTCGAGCGCCAATCGCTGCCCAGCTGAAAGTATCGGCTAAATATTGCGGACTGATCGGATCAAGCGCCTCTGTCGCAAGTGGCATGCCCATCTCCGCTAAATCTACCAATAATTGACGCCCGACATGTAAGCCATGCTCAATATCAAACGATCCATCAAGATGCGGGTCATTAATCAGACCTTTCCAGCCAACCGTGGTACGTGGTTTCTCAAAGTAAACTCGCATCACAATATACAGTTGATCGCTCAGCTCAGCCGCCAATGCCTGCAGACGTTTAGCATACTCTTTTGCGGCTTGAATATCATGAATAGAACAAGGGCCACAAACCACCAATAAACGGTGATCACGTTTATGGATAATATCCGCGATGGTTTGCCGAGATTGTCGAATCGACAGTCTGGCTTTTTCACTTAATGGCAGTTTAGCTTTTAATGCATCAGGGGTAATCAATACCTGTTCATCAACGATATTAATGTCACTTAAATCACTTTTCTTCATTGCTACACCTGTAATCTTTAATTTACACCAAAATGTATTTGGCGACCAAAACTCAACTAAACACAAAATAACAGGCTAAAAAAACATTGCAAGTGTAAATTTAAAAAAACAATTTGTGTAAACTAAGAATTACACACAAGGTGCGACATAGCATTGGAAAAGTAATTCATTCAACCAATGTATTTTATTGCCTTCAAGTTACTTAAAATAGCGGCTTTGACTCTTTATGACTAGGCGCAAACATCGATGGAACTGATCCTCTCCCTACTACAGCAAATGTGTGTCTACTTAGTCTTGGCTTATATGCTGAGTAAAACCCCAATCTTTCTGCCATTACTCAACATTTCAGGTCATTTTAGTCATAAAATGGCCGTTTATGTGCTGTTTTCATTGTTTTGTATTATGGGCACCTACTTCGGATTGCACATTGATGATGCGATAGCCAACACGCGAGCGATTGGCGCGGTTATGGGCGGGTTATTTGGTGGTCCTTTGGTCGGTTTTGCTGTCGGGTTAACAGGAGGTCTGCACCGTTATTCTCTTGGTGGGTTTACCGATCTCGCCTGTGCTATTTCTACCACTGCAGAAGGGCTGATTGGCGGCCTCTTTCATGCTTATTTACTTAAACGAGGCAAACGCCATTTACTGTTTAGCCCTAGTGTGGTGTTTGGCATTACCTTCGTCGCTGAAATTGTGCAGATGGTTTTGATCTTACTGATTGCTAAGCCGTTTAGTGAGGCTTATCACCTCGTGTCTGCGATTGCGGCGCCGATGATCATCGCCAACTCAGTAGGGGCGGCATTGTTTATGAGTATTTTACAAGATAGGAAAACCATTTTTGATGAGTATTCAGCGACTTTTTCTCGCCGAGCATTAAACATCGCCGAACGTTCGGTTGGCATTTTGGCGGCAGGTTTTACCCCTGAAAATGCCCATAAAATTGCTCGTATTGTTTATGAACAAACCAATGTGGGTGCCGTTTCAATTACCGATTGCGACAAGATCCTCGCTTTTGTCGGCGTTGGCGATGATCACCATCGACCGAATACCGCGATATCTTCACAAAGCACTTTAGACGCCATAAATCGTAATGCGATCATTTATCTTGATGGTAAAGAGCATCCCTATCAATGCTCATTATCGGCAAACTGTAAATTGGGTTCCGCATTGATTATTCCACTACGAGCAGGAGATCGAGTGATCGGGACCATCAAGTTGTACGAGCCGAAACGGAAATTATTTTCAACCATTAATGTCTCAATGGGCCAAGGTATTGCTCAACTACTCTCAAGCCAAATTCTGTATGGTGAATATCAAGCGAAACAAATTCTTCTATCACGAGCTGAAATCAAGTTACTGCAAGCTCAAGTCAACCCACATTTTTTATTCAATGCACTCAATACGATTAGCGCCGTGATCCGACGTGATCCAGCTAAAGCACGCGATCTTATTCAGCATCTTTCGCAATTTTTCCGCAGTAATCTCAAGCAAAATGTTGAAACGGTCACCTTGCAAGATGAGCTCGCACACGTGAATGCCTATTTAACCATTGAAAAAGCACGTTTTAGCGATCGTTTAGAAGTTGAGATTACGATCGACGAACCGCTATTGAGCCGTCAATTACCGAGCTTTACTTTGCAGCCCTTAGTGGAGAATGCGATTAAACATGGGGTATCTAATCTGCTCGAAGGCGGTAAAATACGCATCTATAATCTCGCCGAGCCTGCCGGTCAGCGCATAGTGGTGGAAGATAATGCGGGTAGTTATCAAACGCCACAACACGATCACGATGGTTTAGGAATGCACATTGTCGATAAACGTTTAATCCATCAGTTTGGTCACTCAGCAACGCTTAAAATTGACGTTGAGCCAAACCATTGCACGCGAATGAGTTTTCTCATTCCTGAACAACAACGAGGAGCTTAAGGGATGGTAACGTTATCAGCTTTAGTGATTGATGATGAGTGTTTGGCCCGAGAGGAACTCATTGAATTACTCAATGAAAATGGCAACATGCAGGTAATTGGTGAAGCGAATAATGCGATTGAGGGACTGAAAAAAATCAATCAGTTTAAGCCGGATGTGGTGTTTTTGGATATTCAAATGCCAAAAATTACTGGGACTGAACTGCTCGCGATGCTCGATCCTGACACCATGCCCAAGGTGGTGTTTGTGACTGCCTATGACCAATACGCACTGCAAGCCTTTGAAGATAACGCCTTTGATTATTTACTCAAACCGGTCGATCCGACGCGACTTGAAAAAACCATCCAACGTTTACAACGTAGCGTAGCGAAAACGCCGGATTACTCGATTCTCGCCCCCAGTCAGCTTGATCAAGTACCGTGTATTGGCCTCAATCGGATCATGATCATCCCAACGGGAGAGGTCGAATTTGCTTGTAGTGATATCGCTGGAGTGCACGTGCAAACCGCGCAGCAGCGAGCCAGTAGTCAACTGACGTTAAAAGTCCTAGAAGAAAAAACGCCGCTGCTACGTTGTCATCGTCAATATCTGATCAATCTTAAAGCCATCAAAGAGATCAAATTATTAGACAACGGTCTTGCAGAAATCATCACCCGTTCAGGCTACATCGTCCCAGTAAGCCGCCGTTTTTTAAAAGAACTCAAAGAGAAATTGGGGTTTTATTAACCCCAATTTATTGATGAGAGAATCCTATTGCCACGCTAGAGTTAAGCGGAAGCCTCAACCAAACGGCGCATTGCCAAAGACGCTTGCTGCCACTCTGATGAAGACTGTAGCTCACGATAAGTAAAACTCTGCTTTTTCAATAAGGATAACGCTTGTGGTACTTCACTGATCGGCAGATTATCCAGCACCTCAACCGCCGATTCGCGTCGATTACACATCAAAATCATGTCGCATCCCGCCGCTAAAGACTGCTGTGCACGTTGTGCTGGGCCACCCATTACTGCCGCTCCTTCCATACTCAAATCATCAGAAAAGACAATCCCTTGAAAACCGAGCTGTTGACGCAGTACTTGTTTTAACCAATAAGCCGAGCCACTGGCCGGTTGTGGATCATAATGAGGATAAATCACATGGGCAGGCATCATCGCATCCAAAAGACCTTGCTCGATATGAGCGTTGAAAATGGCCATATCATCAGCAATCGAGTCACGTTCATCAAATGGCGTTTCGAGATGTGAGTCTGCCAGCACCGCTCCATGCCCAGGAAAATGCTTCCCTGTGGTAGCCATACCCGCAGCTTTCATACCGCGCAGGTAAGCTCCGCTATAGGTCAGAACACTCTGCACATCATCACCAAAAGCTCGGTTACCAATTGCCCGACAATCAAAACCTTTATCCAATACTGGGGCGAAACTGAGATCAATATCATGAGCAATCAGTTCAGCAGCCATTAACCAACCACCACGATACGCCAACGCTTCACCATCAGTCGATTGCGCGTAACGCTGTGCAGCAGGAATAGGACTAAAACCGTCACGAAAACGCTGTACTCGTCCCCCTTCTTGATCAACGCCAATCAATATTGGCCGTTTAGCCGCTTGACGAATAGCGTGATTGAGGGCAACTAACTGTTGGCTATCATGGTAATTACGAGCAAACAGTATCACGCCTCCCACGGTAGGATGAGCGAGAATTTCACGATCTTCCGCCGTCAATTCATAACCGGCGACATCAAGCCATAGCGGTCCCATGTTGGCTCCTTATTCAATGAGAAAGTTGAGAGTATTATCGACGTCATGCTCGTGTCGTTAGCGTGATACGAGCAATAAAAATGCAAATTAGCATAGCGAGTAAAGTTATTCAGGTAGTTTTTCAATTACAATGTCGTTTATCTTATCAATCACTTGGCAAATCGTATAACGATCGGAGTCGCTTGTGGACAATCCTGAACTGTATATTGGCATCATGTCTGGCACCAGTATGGATGGCGTCGACAGTGCATTAGTCTCCCTCACTGGCAATACCATCAAACTATTAGCACACGATAGTTTACCGATGCCAGAATCTATCAAGCAGCGCTTGTTAAATATTTGCTTAGCTCAGCCCACCAACTTACACGAGATTGGTCAGTTGGATCATCAACTGGGTCACCTATACGCACACGCAGTAGAACAATTACTGGCGCGCAGTGGTTATCGCCCTGAGCAAATCATAGCGATTGGTAATCATGGGCAAACCGTCTTTCATCAACCTACGGGGGAAACACCATTTACCATTCAGTTGGGCGATGCGAACATTCTTGCCACCCGTACAGGGATCACCACTGTAGCCGATTTTCGACGTAAAGATATCGCACTGGGCGGCCAAGGAGCTCCGCTGGTCCCGGCTTTTCACCAAACCATTTTTAATGCCACCGATTCAACTCTCGTCGTTCTTAACATTGGTGGCATTGCCAATATCTCAGTACTCACCACTGATAAGCGTGTCATCGGCTATGATACGGGACCGGGAAATGTGCTGATGGATTATTGGTGCGCGCAGCACACTGGTCGAGCTTATGACGAAGATGGTCAATGGGCTCGACAAGGTAAGCTTGATTTATCCCTCTTGCAGCGATTAAAACAAGATACTTACTTTTCGCAACCAGCACCCAAAAGTACCGGGAGGGAATGGTTTAATCTCGCTTGGCTTGAAAACAAGTTGGCAGGATTAACCGTAAACCAGCAAGATGTTCAACGTACGTTATGCGAACTCACCGCACAAACCATTAGTGAACAAGTTAATCAGTATGCCCAAGGAGTCGCACCGCAGTTATTAGTCTGCGGTGGAGGGGCACAAAACCCCTTGCTAATGGAACGCTTACAAGCCAATTTACCCACTTGGTTGGTTGCTCCCACTCAAGAGAAAGGCGTCGATGGTGATTATATGGAAGCCATGGCTTTTGCTTGGTTAGCCCAGCGACGGATCCATGATTTACCAAGCAACTTACCGGAGGTCACCGGCGCTAAACGAAGCACTTCGTTAGGCGTTATTTACTTACCTTAAACAAACGAACATGGCAGAACATCAGCGGTTGTATTCTCGCCAACCGCGCTGCCATTCCATGCGAAACTTATGGGCTTGCTCGGTCCCCTCACACACGCCTTCGTAATATTGCCCACTGAGCCCCATCTGATAGGCAAAGTTAGGGTTACAATATTCTTGAACACCGTCTAAATAACCACGCTCATAATCAGCATGCTTGGCATTACCTAATTGAGATAGCGTTTGATAAGAGCGTTGTAAATTTCCAGCAATGCCATCGTTATAACCGATTTGATACCAATCTCCTTTCGCGGCGAGTTGATCATCGCTAGCGGCACAACCGAGCATTGCTAATAACCATAAAGCCATTACCCATCTTTTCATAAGTCACCTATCCACTGTTGTTAACCATTGTAACCTTTTATTAAAAACCACTTACCAAGCTTAAATGCCGCTTAATAAATTATACGACCACTGATAACAAAACGCCGTGCTAGTCACGAATTGTTCATTTAGTCTTCTACCGATTTTACCCCTACACATCCTACACCTAAGCCACTCAACGAAAAGTGAGCTAGGTATAATACAACCTGATAAAGGATACTGACTATGTTGTGGTTTCTCACCTGTGTTGCCGCGCTGATTGGTGGTTATTTTCTCTACGGTTTAGCTGTTGAAAAAATCTTTGGCATCAATGAACAACGCAAAACCCCCGCGCACACCAAAACCGATGGTGTCGATTATGTACCGATGTCGACACCTAAAGTCTACTTAGTCCAGTTGCTTAATATTGCTGGTGTGGGCCCTATTTTTGGTCCAATTATGGGTGCACTTTATGGTCCAGCGGCAATGCTGTGGATTGTCGTCGGCTGTATTTTTGCTGGTGCGGTTCACGATTATTTCTCCGGCATGCTATCGATTCGTAACGGTGGTGCATCGGTACCGGCGATCACCGGACGTTACTTAGGCAATGGCGCCAAACATTTTATGAACATTTTTGCCATTGTTCTACTACTGCTGGTCGGTGTCGTCTTCGTCTCAGCGCCAGCTGGTATGATAACCAACCTTATCAACTCACAAACCCATTTCACCGTCACCATGACCAGCATGGTGGTGATCATTTTTGCTTACTACATTATCGCCACCATTGTCCCGGTGGATAAAATCATTGGCCGTTTTTACCCGCTGTTTGGCGCGCTGCTGATTTTTATGTCAGTGGGGCTAATGAGCGCTATCGCTTGGTCGAGCGATCATCAAGTGCTTGGTGGCTTTGAGATGCGAGATATGTTCAGTAATCTCAACCCTAATGATATGCCACTTTGGCCAGCACTGTTTATTACTATCGCTTGCGGTGCTATCTCAGGTTTTCATGCCACGCAATCGCCGCTCATGGCACGCTGTATGGAAAATGAAAAAAATGGCCGCTTCGTGTTCTTTGGCGCGATGATCGGGGAAGGGATCATTGCTCTGATTTGGTGTACGATTGCCCTGTCTTTCTTCGGTTCACTCGATTCACTTTCAGCGGCGGTAGCAAATGGGGGGCCAGGCAATGTCGTTTATAGTGCTTCCTTTGGTTTGCTTGGCGTATTTGGTGGAATACTGGCTTTTCTCGGCGTGGTAATTTTACCGATCACCTCAGGTGATACGGCTTTCCGTTCCAGCCGTTTGATTCTTGCCGAATATTTTAATATGGAGCAAAAAACGCTGCGCAATCGACTCATGATGGCGCTACCACTGTTTATTCTGGGTGGGATTTTAACCCAAGTCGATTTTGCAATTATCTGGCGCTACTTTGGTTTCGCTAACCAATTGACCGCGGTAATGATGTTATGGACCGCATCCGCTTATCTACTGCGTCACAATAAGTTGCATTGGATCACGACCGTCCCAGCCCTGTTTATGACCACGGTTTGTGTGACCTTTATCCTCAGTAATAGTGCGCTGGGCTTTGGCTTAGCGATGACGCTCTCGACCATTATTGGAATAAGCACGTCATTAATCGCGATGGTCTATGTGATGCGTATTTCCAAAGGCAAAGGCGATATCGATTTGGCTGAACAGCAAGAGATTGAGAAGAACTCGGTCGAAACCGCTTAGCAAAATACGTCATCGTTAAGCTACTCGTATTAAGATAGGCGTAAAAAAGGGGCTAAATACATTAGCCCCTTTTTAGCCTGTGACGGTTAAGCCAACAGGCTCATTAAATCGGTTATCAATTAATCTGCTTAATTTGTAACTCTTTAGGTACTTCGAAAAACATATTTTCTTCTCGGCCTAATACCTCTTCAACGTCTGTGGCTCCAAAATCTTTGATTTGCTGTAAAATTTGGTTAACCAGCGCTTCAGGAGCAGAAGCACCCGCCGTTACCCCGATCATAGTGACATCATTAAACCAATCTGGTGAGATATCCTCAATACAATCAATCAAATAGCTAGGCGTGCCTAATTTTTCTGCCAGTTCTTTTAACCGAGTTGAGTTGGACGAATTTTTCGATCCGACAACGACCATCACGTCCACTTGCTCGGCCAAAATACGCACCGCGTCTTGGCGATTTTGTGTCGCGTAGCAGATATCATCTTTACGCGGCCCTTGGATCTCAGGGAAAACCTCACGCAGCTTTTCAATCACATCAGCCGTTTCGTCCACGGATAGGGTGGTTTGACTGACATAATGTAAATGAGTTGGATCTTTTACTTGAGTTTTTAAAGCATCGACATCTTCCGGCTTTTCCACCAAATACATCTTGCCTTTTTGACTGGCGTATTGCCCCATCGTGCCTTCCACTTCAGGGTGCCCCGCATGACCAATCAAAACCACTTCCATATGGCGACGACTCGCACGTGCCACTTCCATATGAACTTTAGTGACCAAAGGACAAGTGGCATCAAACACCGTCAAAGATCGAGCTTTAGCTTCTTGACGAACCGCTTGAGACACGCC
Organism: Vibrio sp. 2017_1457_13; assembly: GCF_030851525.1. Taxonomy (NCBI): domain Bacteria; kingdom Pseudomonadati; phylum Pseudomonadota; class Gammaproteobacteria; order Vibrionales; family Vibrionaceae; genus Vibrio; species Vibrio sp. 2017_1457_13. Next base: position 210,051 of record NZ_VHTA01000009.1, on the reverse strand, counting down.
ATGTGCAGAGAAAATGACGATACTATCGTCAGGGACTTCACTGAGCTCTTCAACAAAAACAGCACCACGCTGTTTTAGTCCTTCAACCACGAAACGGTTATGGACCACTTCATGGCGTACATAGATCGGCGGCTGATACAGCTCTAATGCACGTTCAACAATGCTGATCGCGCGATCAACGCCAGCGCAAAAACCGCGTGGGTTAGCTAACAATATTTTCATGTTATGGCTCATGGATTAAAATCGGGCTAGTGTAAAGTAAATTAATCAACGGAGACAATTTCGACATCGAAAATAACCTCTTGGCCAGCAAGAGGGTGATTAAAATCAACGGTCACTGAGTCGCCAGCGATTGCGGTAATAATACCAGGAATTTCCATCCCATCAGGACCACTAAATGCCATAATAGTCCCAACATCGACGTCACTGTCACCGACAAATTTACCACGATCCATATAATGGATATGATCAGGATTTGGCAATCCAAAAGCATCTTCAGCAGCCAGCTCAATCACTTTCTTTTCTCCCGCTTGCATACCATGCAAGTGACGTTCAAAATTATCACTGAGACTACCATCCCCCATGATCAATTTGGCAGGTTTTCCCATATTATGGGTACTATCCGCTACCGATCCATCCTTGAGTTTAATAGTAAAATGTAACGTCACAGCAGAATTATCAGTAATGATACTCACGTTATTAGGCTTCCTTAAAATAGTCAATCGCCTCTCTGGAGCGACTTATTATAAACAATGACAGAGATGACGGCCTTCATGCTCATCGCTGTACATCTCGACGCTGAGTGATAAACACGTTAGCGTTATTGAAATACTCCCGACACGTTCTAACAAAAAGCGCCGACCGAATCAACGGACGACGCTTAAGGTTATTCAATGACGATAGACTTAAAACCGTTATTTCTTATTGCGAAAGCCATCTAAAATAACCATCGCAGCCCCAATACAGATCGCGCTATCCGCTAAATTAAAGGCTGGCCAGTGGTAAGTTTTCCAATAAAAATCGAGATAATCGACCACAAAACCGTGCACGACGCGGTCAAAAACATTACCAACCGCACCACCAATGATCAATGCATAAGCAATGTTATTCCATTTCTCTGTCGCGGGTAAACGGCGCATCCAATACACCAATAACGCTGTGACAGCAAAAGCAATGGCCGTAAATAGCCAACGCTGCCATCCCGCCTGTTCACTGAGAAAACTGAATGCTGCGCCGTAGTTATGAACATACAATAAATTAAAAAATGGCAGTACTTCTATCCGATTATGCCATCCATAACCCATGTTGTTCATGACGACCGATTTAATCCCGATGTCAGCCAGAAAAATCAGCAGCGCTAGCCAAAGCCAACGCACACCGGATTGTTTTAACGTTAATGCCTGTTGAGTCATAGATAACCTTGGTAATGAAAGAAACCAATACGATTACGCGAACTGACGTTGTTCACCATCGCCATCAATGTTAGACACGCAACGACCACAAATGGTTTCATGGCCAGCAATCGTACCCACATCATCGGTATGGTGCCAACAGCGCTCGCATTTCTCGGCGTCTACTTTACTCACCTCAACCCATAGACCATTAATCTCAGTGGCTTGGGCCAGCGCACTTTTTTCACTCAACGATTTGACTTCAGCTTTAGACGTTAACAAAACAAAACGTAACTCGTTATGCAGTCGCTTAAGCTTAACGGCCAGTGCATCATCGACAAACAAAGTCACCTGTGCTTGTAACGAACCACCAATCACTTTTTCATTTCGAGCATTTTCGAGTAGCTTATTCACCGCACCACGAACGTGTTGGATATCATTCCAAAATGCGTTGTTAAACGTTTCACTTTCGTCTAAACCAACCAGACCTTGGTACCATTCGCTGGTAAAGACAAATTGACCGCGTGCTTGACCGTCAGCTTGCTTGGCTGGCATCGCGTGCCAAATCTCATCGGCGGTGAATGACATAATCGGTGCCATCCAACGTACTAACGCTTCCACGATGTAATACAAGGCCGTTTGGCAACTACGCTGCGCATGACTACCGCGTTTTGCCGTGTATTGACGATCTTTGATCACATCTAAATAGAATGAACCCATTTCAATTGAACAGAAATGCATTAGACGCTGTACGACCGCATGGGTGTTGTATTCATCATACGCTTTGATGATCTCTTGCTGCGCAGCCAATGCACGACCGACAGCCCAACGATCCAATGCCACCATTTCCTCAACAGGGATCATATCCGTCGCAGGATTAAAGCCATTAAGGTTAGCGAGGAAGAAACGAGCCGTATTACGAATTCGGCGATAAGCATCGGCGCTGCGTTTTAAGATTTCATCAGATACCGCCACTTCACCAGTATAATCGGTTGAAGCGACCCACAAACGTAAGATATCAGCACCTAATTTATTGGTGACATCTTTCGGCGCAACCACGTTACCAATCGATTTAGACATTTTACGTCCTTGACCATCCACCACAAATCCATGGGTTAACACCTCTTTATAAGGTGCTTTACCTTTCATTGCGACCGATGAGATCAATGACGATTGGAACCAACCGCGATGCTGATCCGAACCTTCAAGGTACATGTCAGCTTGTGCTCCGTTAAACTCAGGACGAGTATCAACAACCGCATAATGAGTTACGCCTGAATCGAACCAAACATCCAATGTATCCAGTACTTTTTCATACTGTTCAGCGTCAGCACCCAAGAGCTCAGCAGCATCGACATCCCACCACGCTTGAATGCCTTTTTGCTCAACCAACTGTGCAACTTTCTCAATCAAAGCAGGCGAGTTAGGATGTAATTCTGCCGTCTCTTTATGCACAAATAGAGCAATCGGAACGCCCCAAGTACGCTGACGAGAAATACACCACTCAGGACGGCCTTCAATCATGCCTTCAATACGGCTTTGACCCCAATCTGGCATCCATTTTACGCCTTTGATTTCACTTAAGGCTTGTTCACGAAGACCCGCTTGATCCATCGAGATAAACCATTGAGGCGTCGCACGGAAAATGATCGGCGTTTTATGGCGCCAGCAATGTGGATAGCTGTGCTCATAAGCATGGTGATGCAACAACGCACCTTTTTCTTTCAATACTTCAACCACCGCATCGTTGGCTTTAAAGACATGTTGTCCTGCAAACAATTCGGTATCCGAAAGATAAACCCCATTTGAACCGACAGGGTTGGCAACTTCAAGACCGTATTTTTGACCAACGGCAAAGTCTTCTTGACCGTGTCCTGGCGCAGTATGCACCACACCCGTCCCCGATTCGGTCGTCACATGATCGCCCAAAATGGCGGGCACCGTAAAATCATAGAATGGATGGTTAAATTGAGTGAGCTCAAGCTCGGCACCCGTGGCAAAGCCAAGATTATGGAAGTGCTCAATACCAGCGCGATCGATGACTTGCTTAGCAAGGTCAGAAGCAACGATGATTCGCTCAGGTTGCTCACCTTCAACTTGAATCAAGACATATTCTAAATCATTGCGTAAACAAACCGCACGGTTAGCAGGCAGTGTCCATGGTGTGGTAGTCCAAATCACAATCGAAACCGGCCCATGACCTTGATGCCCCTCTGATAAGCCAAATTTTGCTAGTAAGCTGGCTTCATCAGTAGCACGAAAACGGACATCAATCGACGGCGATACTTTGTTCTTATACTCAACTTCTGCTTCAGCCAACGCCGAGCCACAATCGGTACACCAGTGAACCGGTTTAAAGCCCTTAAGCAGATGGCCATTATCGGCAATTTTACCTAACGCGCGGATAATGTTCGCTTCAGTGGCAAAATCCATTGTCCGGTAAGGTTTATCCCATTCACCAAGAATGCCTAACCGTTTAAAGCTCTCTTTTTGTCCTTCAACTTGCCCCGCCGCATAGTCACGACATTTTTCGCGAAACTCTGCCGCCGTGACTTTTTGACCCGGTTTACCGACTTTTTTCTCAACCATTAATTCAATCGGTAAGCCATGACAATCCCACCCAGGGATATAGGGCGCATCAAAACCTGATAACGTTTTGGATTTAATAATAATGTCTTTAAGAATCTTATTGAGTGCGTGACCAATATGAATGTCGCCGTTGGCATAAGGAGGGCCATCGTGCAGGACGAAAGATTTTTTGCCTTGTTTCGCTTGACGGATTGCTCCGTACAGATCTTCTTTGTACCAACGTGCTAGCATTTCTGGCTCACGTTTAGCCAGATCGCCACGCATTGGAAACCCTGTTTCAGGTAAGTTCAGGGTATCTTTATATTCACTCATCGATTCTTAATTCCGTTGTATTGGGCGACGTTAGACATTATACGAATCGGTGGAATCAACCGATTCGCTGTAAAGCTGCTGCAGCCACACCCTTGCTGCCTCAGCATCCAATTCAATTTGTTGTTTCAGTGCATCAAAAGATGCAAATTTTTGCTCATCACGCAACTTGTGCAATAAAGCCACTTCAAGTTGCTTACCATATAGATTGCCTTGAAAGTCAAAAAGATGCACTTCAAGTTGTTGCCGAACACCATTGACTGTCGGACGTTGACCAATATTCGCGACGCCGCCCAAAGGCAATGTCGAAAGACCATAGACCTCAACCACGTAAACACCAGAAACCGGTGATACGCATCGTTTAAGAGGAATATTTGCCGTTGGAAAACCAATCGTTCGCCCCAGTTTACGACCGTGCGAAACACGACCACTGATACTGTAGGCTCTGCCTAACATCGTATCGGCCGTTGCAAGTTGATCGCTGGCCAATGCTTCTCTGATTAAGGTACTACTGACACGTGACTGCTGAACACAAAAACTTTGTGTACTGACAACCTCGAAACCGTATTGCTCACCGGCTTGACGTAGCATCGCAAAATCACCTTTGCGACCTTGTCCAAAACAGAAATCATCACCAACAACCAGAAACTTAACACCCAATTGCCCGACCAACAAGTCACGGATAAAAGCCTGCGCTTCTAAATTAGCAAAACGGTGGTTAAAATTAACGCACAGTAAGCGATCAATGCCTAATTTCCCTAACTGAACAAACTTATCTCTTAAACGAGTAAGCCTTGCGGGAGCTTTCGATGTTAAAAACAGCTCCATGGGCTGCGGTTCAAAAGTCATCACCACGGAAGGCAAATTCAGCTGTTTGGCTCGCTGAGAAACTTGGCTTAATACTTGTTGATGACCAAGATGCACGCCATCAAAGTTACCGATAGTTAGCACACAACCATGATGATGAGGCTTGATATTATGAATACCGCGGATCAATTCCATTGGGATAAACTTAAAACCTATTATTCTTAATGGTACCGACACCCGATCGCAAAACAGACTGGCGCAAGTGAATCTCAACCATCATTAACGGCAAGAAACACACACCACCAGCACGATTAGAACTGACGATCAGCAGGGCATCTCTAATATGGATGTAAAACCGACGGATTATACCTTAATTGTCATTAATCTGTCGCCGCTTTTAAATCTTTTAAACGTATCCCTAACAATAAGGCAGTTAACAAATAGGCAACCGCTCCGAGTACAATCAACCCACATAAAGTCAATGCTCGTTCAGTTAAACCCCACTTGAGCCAATCGGCCATGGAATCCAACTGCCAATAAATCGCCATGACCATCACAGCACCAGCAATAACTAAACGAGCAATAAATGCTAGCGTTTGGGTCGTCACTTTATACACGCCTTGCTGATGCAATCCACGATAAAGTAGGGCCATATTAATGAATGCCGATAAGGCCGTCGCTGCCGCTAAACCAACATAACCAAAAGGCCAAGCAAAAATCGCATTAAAAATAATATTACTTAGCATAGCTATAATGCCATAACGAACCGGGGTTTTAATGTCTTGTCGTGAGTAATAACCTGGCGCTAAGACTTTAATTAACATAAAGTTTAATAAGCCTGCAGAATAAGCAAACAAAGACAGTGACGCCTGTTGAACATCATGAGCAGAAAACTCACCACGCATAAAAAGCACCATCAACATCGGTTTGGCTAACACCATCAATCCGAGCATCGCCGGAATGCCCAATAAGATGACCATTCTGACTCCCCAATCCATGGTCTGCGCAAAACCGGCTTGATGAGCATCGACATGCTTACGGGATAAAGCGGGTAAAATCACGGTTGCAATAGCGATTCCGAACAAACCAAGCGGAAACTCAAGTAACCGATCGGAATAATAAAGCCAACTGATCGACCCCGTTTGTAAGAAACTGGCAATAAAAGAGTCAAATAGCAGGTTAATTTGGCTAACAGAGACCCCAAAAAGTGCCGGGATCATCAATGTGCGAATTTTAACCACACCGGGATCTTTCCAAGCCCATTTCGGCCTAACTAACATACCTGCTTGGATCAAAAATGGCAGTTGGAATAGAAATTGGACTAAACCGCCCAAAAACACACCTATTGCCAAACCGATTTCTGGTTTAGCGAGATTAGGCGAAATATACCAAGCAGATAAAATCATCATTACATTAAGAAATACCGGCGTAAAAGACGAGACGGCAAATTTTCCTAACGTGTTTAGTACCGCCCCAGAAAGCGCGACAAAGGTAATAAACCATAAATAAGGGAAGGTGATTTTAAGTAATAAGCTGGCCAACTCAAACTTTTCGGCAGCCGGACCTCCCGATAACCAATCTAAAAACCAGCCAGCGCCGAATAGCGCCGTTACAACACCGGAAAACAGCACACCGATTAAAGTCACGATCGTCACTAACAAACCAAGAGTACCAGAGACTTTGGCAATCAACTCTCGTGTTTTCTGTTTGTCCCCCGCTGCATGATATTCCGTTAAGACAGGAACAAAAGCTTGCGAGAAAGCGCCCTCAGCAAATAGACGGCGTAAAAAGTTGGGGATACGATTAGCAAAGAAAAACACATCGGCACTCGCTCCCGCTCCCATTAAATTGGCCACGACAATATCCCGCACCAGTCCCAACACTCGGGAAATAAAGGTCATAGTACTGACAACAATACCAGACTTGAGTAAGCGTTTACTCACAGTAACCTCGAAGAAAAAACCTGAATATAAATACAAAGAATGAGTAGAGCGCATAAACCGCCCTTCTCGCCAACTTACCTGAACAATCACGCTCCCAAGTGAGGGTAACCACTGGATGAAGGATAATATCGCGTAATCTTAAATAAGAATGTCAGGATGAGATCAGATAAGTATTAGCATTGCCCAAAAAATACTGTTAGAATCCACGCCATCTTAACCGTGAAAGCCTTGTGATACCAAACTTGTTTGGTTTAGACGGGTTTTTGCACAAATCATTTGACATTTAAGTGCAAATAAGGGATATTTCCGGCCCTTAAATTGTCACCGAACTAAAGTTTTTGGGAGTTAGACCCTTGGCAAATAACAAATCTGCTAAGAAGCGCGCTATCCAATCTGAAAAACGTCGTCAGCACAATGCTAGCCGTCGTTCAATGATGCGCACTTATATGAAGAAAACAGTTGCTGCAATTGCTGCTGGCGACAAAGAAGCTGCAACTGCTGCGTTTGCTGTAGTTACACCAATCCTTGACCGCATGGCGACTAAAGGCCTTATTCATAAGAATAAAGCAGCTCGTCATAAGTCTCGTTTCTCTGCTGCGATTAAAGCTCTATAATAGAACTTGATATCCATCAGTGATAAAAAAACCGGCTAAGGCCGGTTTTTTATTTATCTAACAACTTTGATTTTTCACTCTGTTGATCATAACAAGATTTTTTGTCATGAGGGCATCGTTTTTCATTTCCATTCAATCAAAGTTGGGGAACATCCTGTCAGCGAGCGCAATATAAACCATGTAAAAGCTCAATCATTGCTTTTACTTCATTACTGCTCAAGGTATAAAATACCGTTTGCGCCTCTTTGCGCGTCTCAACTAAGCCATCCCGTCTTAGCCAAGCTAGGTGTTGTGACAACGCAGACTGACTCAACTCTAACTTGCTGCATAACTCACCAACGGAAAGTTCTTGATTGTGCAACAAGCAAAGAATTTGTAGCCGCCTCTCATTGGCCATGGCTTTTAATAACACCACTGCCTGAGCGGAGTTTTGTTCCATTTGTTCTAGGTTCATGAGCAAGCCCCTTTAAAAATAACAACTTAAACAAACTGACCTTAACGTGCTATCCGACACAGTAAAAGTGAAGCCATTCAGCGTACGCTCAACAACTTATTATTTTGACGATGAGTTATAACTCTTAAGAGACAAATAACACTGCAGTTCGTTTAAATATATCAGCGCATCCAAGATCAGAACGAACCTGCTATGGATTGACCAATCTGACAGATAGTAATCTATTTGTTAACAATAATATACACCAAAACAAATCGAAAAAGCCCTGCACCACGAATTGAGACAAGCGTTCCATTCAAGCGTGATTATTCAAAAAAATGACTAAAATCAGCATCACAGACACTCTTCACTGCGGGGTGCTGGATCATTCTTTCCGCAAAAATCACGTAGTATTCTTCTTTAATTTCTTCTAAACGACTCAGTAAATGTAAAGAACCTTCCTGTTCCATCTCTGAACGTAATAAAAGCGGAGCCATAAAAATCACATCTGGATGATACAAAGCAAACGCCTTCATTAAAGCCGCATCATCAAATTCTCCCAGAATATTCGGCTGCATACCTTGACGATCAAACCACTGCCTCACTTTACGTCCCATCGCCGTACGCCCTCCGGGAAGCAACAATTTACGCTGAGTGAGTACTGCAGGATATTGGCCATGCTCTACCGCACCACTGGAGAAAAAACCCATGTGGCTTTCACCTAATTTTTTGCTGAATAAACCAGGGCTCTGACTCGAATCAACCGGACAATCGGAAAGGATCATATCCAATTTATGCTGAGATAATTGTTCCAGCAGTAACTCATGGGTCGATTCAAAACAACGCAAATGAATCCGATTGTCTTCCGGCACGGTACTCATCAAAATTTTACTGACTAAACGTTTAGAAAGCGCATCTGCAACCCCGACATCGAAGAGCACATTGGAGCGCTGGCTATAATTAACAATATCAAGCATCTCATAGCTGAGTCCAAACATCCGGTCAGCGTATTTAAACACTAACTGCCCCAACTCGGTTGGCTCTATACTGCGACCATTACGCTTAGTTAACTTCCCCGCTAACCTATCCTCTAGCGCTTTTATTTGCCCCGTTACAGTTTGGGGAGTAAGAAAAAGTGCATCAGCCGCTTTAGTAACCGAGCCTTGCTTACAGACCATCCAAAAATAGTAGAGATGATTATAATTAAGATGTGACATGGCATACTCAATCAATATATGGTCCGTCTGTTATAACAAACTCAGTCCTCACCAGCAAACACTTCGGTTTAACCGAAACATTTACTAAAAAATTCTTTGTTTTAACGAATCAAAAAAAACAAACTGTCATCATTCAGACATAAAAAACATCATTTTCTCGACGAAAACACATCCAGATACAAATTCAAAAACTCAATAATATTATCTAGTTAATAAAGAAATAAGACCTTTAACCCCATCGTTTTAACCAAGCGCTGACTTAACCCCTCCTTTGTAATATTACTGAAATATTTGTCATCTAACATCGAGAACAGATTCAACAACAGACCTCAAACAATCATCAGGTCAATGGAGAACCCCATGATAAACCAAGCGACATCCACAGCGGTGCCAAGCTTAGCAATGACACGTTGGCTACGCTGGATTAACTTGGCACTGATGCTCTATCTATTGTTACTCGCCGTAGCAATGGTAGGCAGTGGATTTAAATGGTCAACGGGAGAGCATGCCAAAGCGCTCTTTGCCTTTGCCGCTCACCCTATCGCCGGTTTAATGATTGGCTTAGTCGCCACAGCCTTAATTCAATCATCCAGTACCGTCACCTCAATTATTGTCGGTTTAGTCGCGGGAGGGTTACCCGTTGAGATTGCTATTCCAATGGTCATGGGAGCCAATATTGGTACAACCGTCACCAACACACTGGTTAGCTTAGGCCATGTTCACTGTAAGCATGAGTTTAAACGAGCATTTGCTAGCGCAACCATTCATGATTTTTTCAATTTGCTCGCCGTACTTATTTTCTTACCTTTAGAGATGATGTTTGGGATTTTCGAAAAAATCTCTTATTGGCTAGTATCTCCTCTTATGTCAACGGGTGATATGAGCGTCAAAGGCCTCGATTTTATTGGCCCAGTGACTAAACCTATCGTTAATGGGCTGCAAGACCAGCTTAGCGTATTCGGTAATGTCTGGGGCGGGGTTAGCATGATTGTACTCGGGATCAGTATTATTTTTGTCGCGATACTGATGATGGGTAAATTAATGAAAAAACTGATGGTCGGCCCTGCTCGCGATATTTTGAAAAACGCGATAGGCAAAGGTCCTTTACATGGTATCGCTTCAGGTACCGTCGTTACGGTTTTAGTCCAATCATCCACCACCACCACTACCTTGATCGTGCCTTTGGTTGGCTCAGGGGTATTAAAAGTTCGTGATGTTTATCCTTTCACCCTTGGGGCTAATATTGGAACCTGTATTACCGCTCTTCTAGCCGCAACCGCGGTCTCAGGTGAATTTGCGGTCTTTGCCTTACAAATTGCTCTGGTGCATTTGGTGTTTAATATCAGTGCAACGCTCTTAATCTTTGGCATTCCATTTTTACGTGAGCTTCCACTGAAAGGGGCAGATTGGATTTCAGATCGTGCGGTAAAGAATAAAGCTTCAGTTGCACTCTATTTATTCATGGTCTTTGTTCTTCTTCCTGGATCAGTTCTCACACTGACAACCTAATCCTTAGCACAATCGGCTACGCCAAAATAACAAAGCCGCCAAAGCATAGTGCTTGGCGGCTTTGACGTTATTGTTCATCGACTCATGTTTTAATCAACGGTTCACCAAAACTCATCACGCTTATCTTTAGTGATTGTCTTTCTCGGCGTTGGCTCTTATCTCACGCTACACATAGATAAGAACCCACCACTAGACTGAGAAAGGATATTGAATCGGATCATGATGCTGATAATCAGTCACCGAGAAATCATCAAGGGTTACCCATGTTTCTAAATCTTCCAGTGAACGAATCTCTGGATTAATGTGGAACTTGGCTGCCGGTAATGGGTGGCGCTTTAATTGAACATCACGCATTAATTCCAGTTGGTCTTCATAGATGTGCGCGTTAACAATTTTATGGTAAGCCAAGCCCGGTTTTTTACCGGTAATCTGTGCCATAACTGCCAAAAAAACATACACTTGAACCATGTTAAAGTTTAAACCTAACGGCACATCACAAGAACGCTGAGTACTATTAAGGTACAAGGTATCGCCCAATAACGAGAAATGATGGCTATACATACACGGCCGTAAACAGCCCATGTGAAACTCACCCGGATTGTAAAAATTGAGAATTTCCCCTCTATCGTCAATACCGTGAGTTAAATCATCAACAATTTTTTTCAGTTGATCAATATGACCACCATCAGGCTTAGCCCATGCACGTCCTTGAACTCCATAAACTCGCCCCATATCATCTTCACCTTTACGATAAGGATTGGCGAGCCAAGCCGCGTTCATATTCGCATTCGCATCCCATGTTTTGGTGCCTAGCTGACGAAAATCTGCGGCACTGTCATAACCACGGATATAACCAAGCATTTCGGCAACCGCTGATTTCCAAAAACTCTTTCGTGTCGTGACTAAGGGAAACTGATTATTTGCGACATCGTAAGTGAGATCGGCATTAATCACGGTCAGACAGCGCTTACCGGTTCGTTCGTTCTCAACCCAGATACCTTGATCAACAATTCTCTGGCAAAGGTCTAAATACTGCTTCACTTTACAACCTTACTTTTTTGCGGGCTATCTTGATACATTTGGCGTTGATACGCCCATACCATTAATATCATTCCGAAGATAATCATCGGCGTAGATAGAATTTGTCCCATGGAGATCACATCACCAAACAAACCGAGTTGCACATCCGGTTCGCGAACAAACTCGACAAGGAAACGGAATGTACCATATCCGATCAAAAATAGCCCAGAAACGGCACCTAGAGGACGCGGCTTTTTGATAAACCAATTTAAAATGAAAAACAGTACGATGCCTTCTAAAACCAGTTCATAAAGTTGTGATGGGTGGCGTGGTAATGGCCCACCATTAGGGAAGACAAATGCCCAAGGAACATCGGTCACTCGTCCCCACAGTTCAGAGTTCATGAAGTTACCTAATCTACCCATGCCTAAACCAAATGGTACTAAAGGGGCGACAAAATCAGCAACACCAAAAAAAGTACGTTGCTGACGACGAGCGTACCAGAACATCGCGGTTATCACACCGAGCAAACCACCGTGAAAAGACATTCCACCGGTCCATACTTTAAAAAGGTACAAGGGATCAGCTAAGAAAAGTTCAAAGTTATAGAAAAGAACATAACCAACTCGTCCTCCAATCACGACCCCTAAAAAGCCAGCAAAAAGCAAATCTGAAACCTGCTCACGCGTCCAACCGCTGCCTGGCTTATCGGCTCGGCGATTAGCTAACCACATCGCAAATAAGAAGCCAAATAAATACATCATTCCGTACCAGCGCACAGAAAGTGGACCGATAGAAAACAACACCGGATCAATATTAGGAAAAGTAAGATAGCCTTGAGACATAAAGTAACGTTCTCTGTCTTAGATAAAAAGTTATTGCAACAACATCGTTATTGCTACGAGCATCAGGAAAAAAGCAAAAAAACGTTTTAACGTGACCGTCGGTAATCGTGACGCTAATTTTGCTCCGATCCGAGTAGTCAAAATTGAGGTGGAGGCAATCGCGAATAATGCAGGAAGATACACATAACCTAAGCTGTACTCAGGTAAGTTTTCGACTCGATAACCATGCAAAATAAAACCTAACATCCCTGAAATGGCAATCACCAAACCACACACCGCCGATGAACCCACTGCTTTGCGCATCTCAACGCCGTGGTGATTGAGGAAAGGCACCGTCAATGATCCGCCGCCAATTCCCGCTAACGTAGAAATAATCCCGATCCCATTCCCTGATAATAACGTCACTATTGCCCCCGGCATCGGCCGTGTTGAACGGGCTTGCATCGAAGAACGCACCATCTGCAGCGCGAGAGCTAAAACGATAACACCAAATACTTTAGGTAGATAATGGCTCGGTATCCACTCGGCAACCACTGAGCCTAAAAAGCCACCAGTAAGCACGCCCGGTAGTAACCATTTAACAACAAATAAATCGATATTACCCAGTTTAAGATGATTCAGCGCTGAAGAAATCGAGGTGATGATGATCGTCGCTAAAGAGGTCGCAAGCGCAATATGCATGACGATCTCTGGGCTAATGCCCATTTTCGGTAACAAAAACAATAAGGCAGGAACCACCAACAAGCCACCACCAATGCCCAATAAACCGGCTAACAATCCGACAACCGAACCTAATAGGATCAGCAAAAGAATATACTCAATACCCACAGTTGTGTCCTATTTCTCTATTTTTTACCAGCCCGCACAAATCCAGCGAAGCCTTTCGTTTCAAAATGATCGAGCATCATATTATAAATGTCATGACCGTACGATTGCATCAAGGCTTTGTCCGCCAATAACTGTAATTCACGTCTTGCCGAATGGCGAACCAAATACTTTACTTTAGCTACATTCGACGCATTCATACTCAACGTGGAGTAGCCTAAACCGATGAGTAATAAAGCACCAAAGGGATCTCCCGCTAGCTCACCACAGACACAGACCGGTAAAGAATACTGCTGACAGGTTTGCGAAATTTGTTTCAATGCCATAATCACTGCAGGATGCATTGAATCATAGACATCCGAAACGTGGGTATTGTTCCTATCAACCGCTAAAAGATACTGCGTTAAATCGTTGGTTCCTACTGAAATAAAATCAACTCTCTTAGCGATCAATGGCAATAGATAGAGCATGGAAGGCACTTCAAGCATAATACCGATTTTAGGTCTGACAATGCTGGCATCGACTTTGATCGACTCTTGATAGGCTTGCTCGATAAATCGCCTCGCGTCATCAAGCTCTTTTACGCCAGAAATCATCGGCAACAAAATACGCAAATTATCATGGCCACTACTGGCTCGCAGCATGGCTCGTAATTGAATTAAGAAAATGTCTGGATGATCCAGCGTAAAACGAATACCACGCCAGCCTAAAAAGGGATTATCTTCATCAATGGGTAAATAAGGGAGCGGTTTATCACCACCAATATCTAAGGTCCGCATCACGACTGGCTGCTCGGGGTAACCTTCAAGCACCGCTCGATATTGCTGAATTTGCTCTTCTTCAGAAGGTAAACGCTGTTGGAGTAAAAAAGAAATTTCGGTACGGTAGAGCCCGATGCCATCAATGCCTTGATTAATAGCGATATTCGTATCTGCGCTTAAGCCGGCGTTTAACAGTAACTCTATCTGCACACCATCTTCGGTTAATGCGGGCTCTAAAATTGCTTCATTAACCATTTGTGCCAATTGTCGCTCTTCATAAGCCAGCGCACGATATTCAGCAAGAATAGGCTTACTAGGGGAAATATATAATTTACCACTGTAGCCATCAACAATGCCTTTTTTGCCATTCACTTGCTTTAAGTTCAGTGACACACCCATCACTGCAGGAATACCTAATGCACGGGATAAAATGGCGGCATGTGAATTGGCTGCCCCCTCTAAAGAGACCACGGCCAATAACTTATCTTTTGGTAACCCCGCCAGTATCGATGCGGTAAGCTCTCGTACCACTAAGATAATCGGTTTATCTAACTGCTGCTGTTCATGTTCTGTATTGTAAAGAAAATAGAGTAACCGCTGCCCCAGTTCACGTATGTCTTGTGAACGCTCACGCAAATAAGCATCGGACATACGAGCAAAGCGATTGGAATAGCTTTCGACAACTTGGCGCACCGCCCAGTCAGCGCGATCACCTTTCAGAACTTGCGCTTTCAGATCATTACGCAACATCGGATCATTGAGTAAGTGGGTAAATAAATCGAAAATCGCCAGCGCTTCTTTATTGATATCGTTATCAAGCTTTTTACGTAACTTACGAAAATCATTCAACGCATTTTCAATTGCCCGCGTTAACCAAGCTTGTTCTCTCTCTTTATCTAAGGTTGAGGCGGGAGAGACGTCTGTTAACTGCGGTTGAGAGTCATCCCACCATAACTCACCAATCGCGACTCCCGTTGAAGCAGCGATGCCACTGACAGACTGTTGTTTCTTAGATAACAGCCAGTGTCCTTGCGTTTGTGAGTGGGCAATGATCACCGCTAACTGAGCCGCCAGCGTCACCAAGAAAGAGACTTCCATCTCGCTAAACAGACGGGGCGATTTTTGCTGTACCACCAAAACTCCCAACACTTGTTTACGATAAATGATGGGCGTACCAAGAAAAGAGTGATAAACCTCCTCTCCCAGTTGTTTAAAATATTTAAAATTAGGATGTTGTGACGCTTTAGCAAGGTTAATCGGCTCAGCGGTGCGTTTGACTAAACCCACTAAGCCTTCATCAAAGCCAATATGAATTTTATCGCCTTTGAATTTTAACCCTTGCGTCGCCATTAACTCGAGGCGAGACATCTCTTCATTTGCTAAGTAGACCGTACAACACTCGGTGCTCATCGCTGTGCACGTCTGTTTGACAAAAATATCCAATGCTTGATAAACATCTTCCACTTTTGATACTTGTTCAACAATATCCCTTAGCTGAGAGAGCATGTTATCCCCTACGGTTTTTTCGTTTACCTTTTATTTTACGTTCCTTAAACGGCATGGCTAAAGAGACAAACTCTTTCATTGCTCGCCGATAAACATCACGCTTAAAAGACACAACTTGCCTAACTGGATACCAATAGCTTACCCAGCGCCAACCATCAAATTCAGGGGTACTACCGCGTTGCATGTTGATTTTTGATTCATCACATTCCAGACGCAGTAAGAACCATTTCTGTTTTTGTCCAATACAGACAGGTTGAGAGTCCCATCGCACTAAGCGTTTTGGTAATTTGTATCTTAACCAATGACGACTAGTGGCAATGACTTTGACATCTTTCTTCGTTAAACCAACCTCTTCGTAAAGCTCCCTAAACATTGCTTGTTCGGGAGATTCACCCTCATCAATTCCCCCTTGAGGAAACTGCCATGAGTGTTGTCCATATCGTTTCGCCCAGAATACCTGACCATGGTTGTTACAAATCACAATACCTACATTGAGTCGGTAACCATCGCCATCGATCACTGGCAAACCTCTCATAAAATCTTAATGATGTTGATTTTTCCACATATCCCCAGCAGGAGCAAACGAACTCGTGTGATTCAGGCGAGATTTATTAACGATCAAGAGAAAACTGCATAACTTTCACTCACTCATATAGTTATCAACAACAGAATGAGAGACAGAGCACATTTATTCACGTTTTCTGTGAATAACCATGTGAAGAAAACGAAGAGCTAGGAAAGAAATGCTACATTTAATCCTATCATTAAACCGACAACAAAAAATAAAACGAGAAATAACCCTTAAAAAACAAAAAGATGAAAATAATCAAAATATAATACTTAGAATATCGAGGGAAAGATCAAACGTATAACTACGCCGCTCAAAGATCCATCAAATGTGTGGTTATCCACACTTGAATGAATTTATCAGCCTAACATTGGTTTTTCATCGCTCATATCGCTAGTGAAAACCCTGTTTATTCATACATGAATTAGATAAACCCTAACTATCGACGATTATTTAGGTTCGGTTGTGGATAACTTTTAATGATGATCTTTTCATCACTTCATCGTAAAGAGTCTATTACTCCCAGAAAGGAGTTTTTGTTACACTAGGGCTTTTACTTCAGTGCCTTTCCTATGCCATTAGAACCTAAAAGTGAACAAGAGCTTCTTTATCGAGCACAACACATTGCAGGACTGAGTTTTGCAGAACTTGCTGAGCATGCGCGGATTCCCGTTCCTGCGGATCTAAAAAAAGATAAAGGTTGGGTGGGTCAACTATTAGAGTGGCATTTAGGCGCAAGTGCTGGCAGTAAACCGCAACAAGACTTTGCCGATTTAGGTATCGAGCTAAAAAGCATTCCGATTGGTTATACTGGTAAGCCTCTTGAAACCACCTTTGTGTGCGTCGCACCGTTAACGGGTGTCCAAGGACTGACATGGGAAAATAGTCATGTCCGGCAAAAATTGTCGCGGGTGTTATGGATCCCTGTTCAAGGAGAGCGAGAGATCCCGTTAGCGGAACGTCGAGTAGGATCGCCTTTGATTTGGAGCCCTTCAGCTACAGAAGAAGCACAATTAAAAGCCGATTGGGAAGAATTGATGGAATTTATTGTACTCGGTAGAATTGCTGATATTACCGCAAGACATGGTGAAGTATTACAACTTAGGCCGAAAGCCGCTAATAGCCGAGCATTAACCGAAGCCTATGGCGCCAATGGTCGCCCTATCCGAACGTTGCCACGTGGTTTTTATCTGCGTACTCAATTTACCGCGCAAATACTCCAACAGCATTATCTGTATTAAGCCATGCTCACCAAACTGTCAACGGGTGATCCCTTCTCTTCTACGTTTAAGGTGAAACCCGTTTAAGGTGAAACGGACAGTGACTTTACCCTGTCCCTTGGATTATAGTGGAATCAATCTATTCAGTTTCTATCTCCCGAAATCCTGAGCGTTTACGACAAACGAGGACTTTCCGTCCCTACGGTTTTACGAAGCGCCGACTAGAGGTAAGGGAGCTTAACGGTAACAAGGAAGTACAATGCAATATACAAAATTACCGCATTCAACATTAGAAATAAGCAAAATTTGCTTAGGTACCATGACGTTTGGTGAACAAAATGATCAAGCACAGGCCTTTCAGCAACTGGATTACGCTCTTGAACGTGGCGTCAACTTTATCGACACGGCTGAGATGTATCCTGTCCCACCCAGCGCAAAAACCCAAGGCCTAACCGAAGAGTACATCGGTCGCTGGTTAGAGAAATCTTCGAAACGCGAAAAAGTCGTTCTCGCCACCAAAGTGGCAGGCCCGCGTAGTGTCAGTTATATTCGCGATAAAATGGCTCTGGATCATCGTAATATTCATCAAGCGATCGACGATAGTTTACGTCGCTTAAAAACCGATTATGTCGATCTCTACCAATTGCACTGGCCGCAACGTCAAACCAATACCTTTGGTCTCCTCAATTACCCTTATCCGGAGACTCAAGAAGAGATCACCTTGATCGAAACCTTAGAAGCAATGAACGATTTGGTTCGGATGGGAAAAGTGCGTTATATCGGCGTTTCAAATGAAACTCCTTGGGGATTAATGACGTATCTTCGTCTGGCGGAGAAACACGATTTACCACGCATGGTCTCGATCCAAAACCCTTACAACTTACTGAATCGTAGTTTTGAAGTCGGGCTTTCAGAGATAAGCCACCACGAAGGCGTTAAGTTACTCGCTTACTCTCCATTGGCGTTTGGTGCCTTGAGTGGTAAATATTTACATGGTGCACGCCCTAGCGGTGCACGCTGCTCTTTATACGAACGTTTTCAGCGTTATTTCACACCACAAGGGATAGCCGCGACACAAGCGTATGTCGATTTAGCGCATGAGTTTGATTTGGATCCCGCACAGATGGCGCTGGCTTTTGTTAATCAAAGACCATTTGTCGCTGCTAATATCATTGGGGCAACGACGCTTGAGCAATTAAAAGCCAATATTGATAGCGTAGAGGTTGTGCTGAGCGAAGAGCTGCTTGGTAAGATCAATCAGATTGCGATTCAATACTCAAATCCCTGCCCATAAAGGCGATACGGCACCGTTAGGTTCTTTTTCAGTAGCCTAACGGCTGAGGTGAATAGCACTAAAAAATCGAGTCAGAGAGCAAGCCATGCTTATTCAAGAGACGATACATGGTCGCTCTGGATATGGCCAACTCTCTTGCTGCATGAGTGATTTGCCCTCGATGAGACTCTAACGCTTGCACTAATGCCTCTCGCTCTGAACGCTCTTTAATACTTTTTAACGTCCTTTTACTTTCACGTTTAGGTAGGTCAAGCTGCGTTTCATCAAGCATGATCGAATCAGACATTAATACCATTCGCTTAATTTGATTCATTAACTCACGTACGTTACCCGGCCAATCATATCGCTCCATACTTTGTAGCGCCTGTTCAGAAAAGCTGCGGGCTTGCGCGTTGTACTCTTTAGAGTACTCCTTTAAAAAATGGCCAGCAAACAGTGCAATATCACTTGCTCGCTCTCGCAAGCTAGGCACATTAATCCGCAGTACATTGATGTAATGATAAAGCTCTTCATTAAAATCACCATCAATCAAGGCTTTTTCAATATCAGTCGTATGGGTGGCTAGAATTCTGACATCCACCGCCTTTGCACCAATTGACGCCGGTAAGGTCCCTTGTTGGAAAAAATGCAATAAGTTGAGCTGTTGTCGTTTCGGTAGGGCCAGGATGTCATTGAGTAATAGTGTCCCCTGATGAGCTTTCGCTAATAAAGGGGGGATTGAATCGGGATGTCCAATACCAAATAACTCGGCTTCAAGTTGATGCTCGGGTATCGCTCGGCAATTAACACTGACAAAAGGTTGATGAGCGCGAGACGAGGTATTATGAATGGCTCTGGCGACCCTTTCTTTACCGACTCCATTTTCGCCGGAGATAAGAATACTGACATCCGTTGGCGCGATGCGTTTAATTTGATCGCGTAGCCGTTTAATTGGCAGTGATTCCCCCAATAAGTCCATTTGGTTATTAATACCGTAGTTCGGCCATACTTTTTTTTCTAATTGCAACATACCCAATTGATGGCCAATGGTGCTCAGTAATTGAGCATCAGGGATTGGCGCGGTAAAAAAATCGATACAGAAATTGACGATAAACTGGCAAATCGTATCAGAGCTGAGTTGAGACTCACGAATGAATGCCAACCAACGAACCTGCTTATGGCTACTCACCAAATTAGCGATGCCATTTAAGCTAAATTCATCATGGCTAAGATCAACAATACCAATGCATGGCCCAGTATTCGTAAATTGTTGGTCTGCTTTACGCAAATCAGCACATTGCATGCAACGCCATCCGGCCTTTTCTAAAACGGTTAACCACGGTTCGTAGCTGCCCCCAACGACAATCAGCGAACCGGGAACACAATCCATCCGAAATTGAGTGCCCATCAACAGGTTTCCTTATGAGTATTATTGTTATACAGCGCTGAATTGATTGATACCCATACAGCTTGGAGATACAGTCGGCAACCAAAACGGGCTTGGTCCACCTCTCAATACCACTAACGATGACAAAAAGCCCCGCTTAACCAATCGGATTAGCGCACCAATTGGCCAAAAAGCAAAGATCGTTTTCGCTACCTTAGCGGTACTCTAAAATAGAATCTATCTCACGAGTAAGACTATAGGAAATATCACCCATAAACGAAGGGGGAATGACGGTTTTTTTGATCGCACGGCCTTTATTACACCAATCCATTACTCGTTAATCCCATCGTCAATGCATCTTCCCCAGTATCAAGCATAAAAAAACCGCCTCGTGGGCGGTTTTCAAATCATCATCAACCATTACTGCTGTGGACGCATCGCTGGGAATAAAATAACGTCACGAATCGTATGCGTATTGGTCAATAGCATCACTAAACGGTCAATACCAATTCCTTGACCTGCCGTCGGCGGCAAACCATGCTCAAGCGCAGTAATATAATCTGCGTCGTAGAACATCGCTTCATCATCACCAGACTCTTTCGCTTCAACTTGTGATTTAAAGCGTGCATCTTGATCTTCAGCATCATTCAGTTCTGAGAAGCCGTTTGCCACTTCACGACCGCCAATGAAAAACTCAAAGCGATCAGTAAAGAATGGATTATCATCACTACGACGAGCCAATGGTGAGATATCTGCTGGATAGCCAGTAATGAATGTCGGCTGCATCAGTTTCGGCTCTGCGGTTTCACCAAAAATCTCTTCAAGAAGCTGGCCGCAAGTCCAGAAAGGTTCGACATCAACATGAACCGATTTGGCAATCGACACCATAAGATCACGATTTTGCAGATCATCTTCGGTTAATGCTTGAATTTGCGCATGCTGAGGATTGTAGTGCTTGATGGCTTCAAACATGCTCATGCGAGCGTATTTACCACCAAATTCCACGGTTTCATCACCATAAGGCATCGACGTTGAGCCGAGGACTTCAAGCGCAACCGTACTCAGTAGTTCTTCAGTGAAATCCATCAAATCTTTATAATCTGCATACGCCATATAGAATTCCATCATGGTGAATTCTGGGTTATGACGCGGCGACAAACCTTCGTTACGGAAGTTGCGGTTGATTTCAAAAACGCGATCAAAGCCACCGACAACCAAACGTTTTAAGTAAAGCTCTGGCGCAATACGTAAATACATCGGCATATCAAGCGCGTTATGATGGGTGATAAATGGACGTGCACTGGCACCACCAGGGATGACATGCATCATCGGGGTTTCGACTTCCATAAACTGTTTTGAAGTCATGAAATTACGAATCGCTGACATCACTTTAGAGCGGATGACAAACGCTTGACGAGAATCTTCATTGACTATCAAATCAACGTAACGTTGACGATAACGCATCTCTTGATCGGTTAAACCATGGAACTTTTCAGGTAATGGACGCAGCGCTTTAGTGAGCAGTTCATACTGCTCAATATTCACGTAAAGATCGCCTTTACCAGACTTATGCAAAGCGCCTTTTACACCAATAATGTCACCAATATCAAGTCCTTGATATTTTTCTTTTAGCTCAGCTTGTACCGTTTTATCAGCATAAGCTTGAATACGACCAGACGTCTCTTGAATCACTAAAAAAGGACCACGCTTAGCCATCACTCGACCCGCGATGGAAACAACATGATTGAGTGCTTCCAGTTCTTCTTTGCTCTTCTCACCGAACTCTGCTTGTAGATCACCCGCTAAGCTATCACGACGAAAGTCATTCGGGTGACCGTTCGCCTTACAACTTTTACGGATGTGCTCTAACTTACTACGACGCTCTGCAATTAGTTTGTTTTCTTCTTGCGCGATTTGCTCTTGATTCGTTTCGTTTTGAACAGCATCAGTCATTTTGCATGTACCTTGTTTTGTCGGTAAAAAGCTTACAGACCTGATTTCAGGCTAGCTTCAATAAATTTATCTAAATCACCATCGAGAACCGCTTGTGTATTACGGTTCTCAACTCCAGTACGCAAGTCTTTGATCCGTGAATCATCTAATACGTAAGAGCGAATTTGGCTTCCCCAACCAATGTCCGATTTAGCATCTTCATTGGCTTGTTTTTCAGCATTTTGTTTTTGTAATTCCAACTCAAACAATTTGGCGCGTAGTTGCTTCATCGCTTGGTCTTTGTTTTTATGCTGAGAACGATCATTTTGGCACTGCACCACGGTATTGGTCGGAACGTGGGTAATACGCACCGCCGATTCTGTGGTGTTAACGTGCTGACCACCAGCCCCCGATGCACGATATACGTCAATACGTAAATCTGCAGGGTTAATATCTACGGCAATATTTTCGTCAATTTCTGGGTAAACAAATGCTGAAGCAAAAGAAGTATGACGACGGCCGCCAGAATCAAACGGGGATTTACGAACTAAACGATGCACTCCCGTTTCGGTTCTTAGCCAGCCATAAGCGTAGTCCCCGATAATACGCACAGTCGCCGATTTAAGTCCAGCAACATCACCCTCGGAAACTTCAATCACTTCGGTTTTAAAGCCTTTATCATCCGCCCAACGCAAATACATCCGCAACAGCATTGACGTCCAGTCTTGAGCTTCTGTACCACCAGAACCAGCTTGCAAATCAATGTAGCAATGCGCAGCATCGTGATCACCAGAAAACATGCGCCGAAACTCTAATTGCGCGAGTTTCGCTTCAAGCTCTTCGAGTTCAGGCAAAACTTCATCAAACGTTTCTTGATCCTGAGCTTCAATCGCCAGTTCAAGTAAACCTTCGACATCATCAACCCCCTGTTCAAGCTGGTTAATGGTTTCCACTACCGCTTGTAACGAAGATCGCTCTTTGCCTAACGCTTGTGCGCGCTCAGGTTCATTCCAGACATTGGGTTGTTCAAGTTCAGCATTGACTTCTTCTAGACGCTCTTGCTTAGCGTCATAGTCAAAGATACCCCCTGAGGATCGATGTGCGCTGTGACACGTCCTGGATACGGGTTTTAATCGGATTGATTTCAAACATAGTTATTTTGACTTTATGAATAGAATTTAACCGCAGAATTCTACTGAAAAATGTGACGAAGATACAGGAAAAGTTGTCTAGAAAAAAGGCGGAGTCAACGACTCCGCCGAGGGGAAAGTTTGATTTTAGCGACAATCCGCCATTAACCATCACTCGGATGAATGGCGGTAAAGCGCTTTTGGTACCTAGAGGAGAGACTCCTCATTAATACGCCCAATCAACAGTGCCACTAAGCGACATCATTAGAAGATTGTTCTACCACTGAGCGAGCCATAAAGAACATGCATATTAGCGCCGCTAAAGACGGTAAAACCCAACCCATACCAACATCAAACAGTGGCAACATGTCGAACATTGACATATCAAGCCCGACAACCTGAGCAGCATCAATTAAAGCAAACAAGAACGCAACCAAGGTCACGACTCGAAATGCCACTTTAGGATTCGGCATTTTGTGGCGCACAAAGGCGAGAACCACCAGAGCTATCGCGACAGGATAAAGCGCAACCAAGACTGGAATCGATAAAGCAATCAGCTGAGATAAACCAACATTAGCAACCACTGCACAAGCAACGCCATTAATCACTACCCAAGCGCGGTATGGAAGAGGCGTCAAGGAGCAGAAATAGTCAGAACATGCAGAAATAAGACCAATCGCCGTCGTTAAACAGGCTAAAAGCACGATCGTGGATAAGACTAATTGACCATAAGGACCAAATAAAGCTTGGACATATTGGCTCAATATAAAGCCACCATTGTCCGCCCCACCCGCGATGGCTGAGCTGGTTGCGCCAAGATAAAACAGAGAAATGTACACCGAAGCAAGACCAAAGGCAGCAATAAAGGCTGAACTGATGAGGTATTTCGTCGTCGCTCGCTGCTCGGTGATGCCCTTACTACGCAAGGCATCAACAATTAACATCCCAAACATCAAGGCTGCTAAGGTATCCATGGTGTTGTAACCTTCCAAGAAACCTTTAGTGAAAGGCTGAGTAGCATAAGGCCCGGTGGCCGGCATCCAATCGCCTTGAGGGTCTAGGAATACGCCAATCGCCAACACCACAAGACCGATAAATAAGGCCGGTGTCAACACTTTACCGATCAAATCAATTAAACGCCCTTGCGACCAAGAGAAAAACATCGCCACCAAAAAGAAAAGGATCGAAAAAATAGTCAGGTGAGCTTGGGAGCTATCAGCAAAGAGCGGACTAACGGCCATTTCATAAGCAACGAGCCCGGTTCGTGGCGCAGCAAAAGCCGGACCAATAATAATGAAGATCAATACAGCAATCAGTGTCGCCACTTTGGCGGGGAGATCTTTAGTGAGGTGATTCCAACTGCCTCCAGCGATCGCCACCGCAATGATCGTCACTAAAGGCAGTCCTACCGCCGTCAATAAAAAGCCACTCATGGCGGGCATCAAGTTTATCCCAGCTTGTTGACCCGCTAATGGTGGAAAGATAATGTTGCCTGCGCCTAAAAAGAAGGCAAATAGCATAAAGCCTAATGCGGCAATATCTGTTAATTTTAACGTCTGTTTCACAGATAACCCTTATATTACGTATTTAATGAATGTTGTGTGTGCATCTTTAGACAGTACAAGCCATCTAATTTTTAGTGAAGGCGAATAATGAACAACCTATCCGCATTTCGCAATAGCTAAGGGAAAAACACTACATTAATTTATATCTAAGGTTCAATAGCAGTTGAATACACTAACTTTAAAAACATTAACGGAATGATATTTCAATTACCACCCCAAACGTTCCGGTGTTGACCAGCATAAAACACCAAACAAAAAACCAACAGTAGCTTAACTTTCTAAAAACAAATCCATAGCGATATTTAATGAATACTGATTTACCGATAACCAAAGGCTTTCATTTTAAGCAATTTACCATTGAAACAGGACACAGTGGGATGCCCGTCAGTACTGATGGCGTACTCTTGGGAGCTTGGGCTTTCAGCCGACCACCCGATCGTTTACTGGATATCGGTTGTGGTACTGGCTTATTAAGCTTGATGTGTGCGCAACGCTTTACCAATAGCCAAATTTGCGCTGTCGATATTGACCAACAAGCATTTTTAGCCGCTTCAAATAATATTCGTCGCTCAGTATGGTCGTCACGCATTGAAGTGAGGCATGGTGATATTACCACCTTGCGTTTTACTCAGTCGTTTGATGCCATCATCTGTAACCCGCCCTATTTTAATAGCGGGCAACCCGCTCAACAGCAAACGCGAGCGATCGCACGCCACACAGAAACACTGTCTCACCAACAATTACTAGACTGTTTCGCACAACATTTATCCGTGCAAGGTACCGCCAGCTTGATTTTACCTCAGCAAGAAGGGCAAGTTTTTATTGATCAAGCGCAGCAACAAGGTTGGTATTTAACTCGACTCTGTCAAGTTAGGACCACACCACACAAACCGATTCAACGGCTATTATTTGAACTGAGCCGAATTCATCAACCATTACAAGCGAGCGAGCTGATCATTCGTGAATCCAATGACTATAGTGAAGCATTTATTCAGCTTACCCGTGCTTTTTATCTTAAGATGGTGTAATTAAAGATGTGATCTAGACGAGGATCCAACTATAATGTGCGCCCTCTATTTTAGACTATTCAGCCCGAGCCTTGCGGAGTAAATAAACTGTGACTAAAACCTTTGCTGACCTAGAACTGGATGACAATCTCCTTGATGCGATTAAAGAATTAGGCTTCGAACGCCCAACTCAAGTGCAAGAGGAGGCGATTCCCCACGCCCTGGACGGTAGAGATATTCTTGCCTCTGCTCCGACAGGCACCGGAAAAACGGCAGCGTTTGTGATTCCAGCTCTGCAATATTTACAAGATTTTCCACGTAAGAAACCGGGACCAGCGCGCATGCTGATCCTAACCCCAACACGTGAATTAGCGATGCAGATCACTGAGCAAGCTCGTCAGCTCGCCAAACATACTCGGCTGAATATCTTCACCATCACTGGTGGTGTGCAATATCAAGAACACGCCGATATTTTAGCGACCACACAAGATATTGTGGTGGCTACACCGGGGCGTCTGCTTGAATACATTAACGCTGAGCGCTTTGATTGCCGAGCGATTGAGTGGTTGATTCTTGATGAAGCAGACCGCATGCTGGACATGGGCTTTGGTCCTGTGGTCGACCGTTTAGCCGCCGAATGCCGCTGGCGTAAACAAACCTTGCTCTTTTCCGCGACCTTAGAAGGCCGTGGTGTTGAAGGGTTTACCGCGGATCTCCTGAATAATCCAGCAGAAATTACCGCAGAGCCGCCTCGTCGTGAACGAAAAAAAATCGCACAGTGGTATCATCGTGCTGACAGCATGAAGCATAAACTCGAGCTATTGAAAGTGATTCTTACCCAGCAAGCTGAGCGTTCAATCGTGTTTATCAAAACTCGTGAACGTTTAGCAGAACTACGCGGAGAGTTAGAGCGGGCTCAAATCCCTTGCGCTTGGATCCAAGGTGAAATGCCACAAGATCGACGTAATAATGCCATCAGTCGTTTTCGTGAAGGCGATATCAATATCCTACTTGCGACCGATGTTGCTGCGCGAGGCATTGATATTCCCGATGTCAGCCACGTGATTAACTTTGATATGCCACGCAGTGCAGACGTCTATCTCCACCGTATTGGTCGAACTGCTCGAGCCGGTAAAAAAGGCAATGCGATCTCTTTAGTCGAAGCGCATGATCAAATGATGATGGATCGTGTCGCTCGCTATGTAAAAGAAGAGATTAAAGAACGCTTTATTGATGGATTACGCCCAACACATAAAAAATCAGTGTTTAAGAAAAAGAAAAAAGACGAGAGTAAAAAGAAAGTTGCCGCCAAAAGCGTAAAGAAAAAAACCAAGAAAAAGAAATAAGCCCAATAAAAAAAGCCGATGAACAATCCATCGGCTTTTTTATTACTCATCCGTTAACGATGCCGCTAGTGTTCACGTGTCGCTCGGAAAATAATCTCCGGAGCACGTTCTTGCGCTAAGTTAAGGTTAACCATGGTTGGAGCGATATACGCTAAGTTATCACCGCCATCCAGAGCTAAATTACTTTGGTTTTTACGCTTAAACTCTTCGAGCTTCTTCGCGTCAGCACACTCAACCCAACGCGCGGTTGCCACATTGACGCCTTCGTAAATCGCTTCCACATTGTATTCTGATTTCAAACGTGCCACGACCACGTCAAACTGCAGTACCCCCACCGCACCAACGATCAAATCGTTATTTTGCAGTGGACGGAAAACTTGCACGGCTCCCTCTTCAGAGAGTTGCACTAGCCCTTTCAGTAGCTGTTTTTGTTTAAGAGGATCGCGCAGACGAATGCGACGGAACAGCTCTGGAGCAAAGTTAGGGATCCCAGAAAATTTCAACGATTCACCTTGGGTAAATGTATCGCCAATTTGAATCGTACCGTGGTTATGCAAACCAATGATATCTCCAGCGAAAGCTTCTTCGGCACGTGAGCGGTCACCAGCCATAAAGGTCACCGCATCAGATATACTGACTTGCTTACCAAGGCGAACATGATTCATCTTCATGCCCTGTTTGTACGTCCCAGAAACAATACGCATAAAAGCAATACGATCTCGGTGTTTAGGATCCATATTGGCTTGAATTTTAAACACAAAACCGGAGAACTTCTCTTCCGTCGCTTCAACCACACGCTCATTTGCTTGACGAGCCAAAGGCGCAGGAGCCCACTCGGTTAGCCCATCGAGCATATGATCAACACCAAAGTTACCGAGTGCAGTACCAAAAAATACCGGCGTCAGCGCACCTTGCATAAACAGCTCAAGATCAAACTCGTGAGAGGCACCCAACACCAACTCTAACTCTTCACGTAATTGATTGGCTAAATCAGTCCCAATTTGAGTATCTAACTCCGGGTTATTTAGCCCTTTGATCACTCGTTGCTCTTGGATAGTATGTCCCTGTCCAGAAGAGTATAAAATGGTTTCATCACGATGGATGTGGTATACCCCTTTAAACGCCTTACCACAACCAATCGGCCATGTGATCGGTGCACAAGCAATGTTTAACTCATCTTCGACCTCATCGAGCAGCTCCATCGGATCTCGAATTTCGCGGTCCAATTTATTCATAAAGGTAATAATTGGCGTATCGCGCAGACGAGTAACTTCCATCAACTTACGCGTTCGATCCTCAACCCCTTTTGCCGCATCGATCACCATCAGACATGAATCGACCGCGGTTAATGTCCGATAGGTATCCTCCGAGAAATCTTCGTGTCCGGGAGTATCAAGGAGATTAACCAACGCATTTTGATAAGGGAACTGCATTACCGATGTGGTGACAGAAATGCCGCGCTCTTTCTCCATCTCCATCCAGTCAGATTTAGCATGCTGTGCAGAACCACGGCCTTTTACTGTACCTGCGGTTTGAATAGCGCGTCCAAATAATAAGACTTTTTCGGTAATGGTAGTTTTACCCGCATCGGGGTGCGAAATAATAGCAAAGGTTCGGCGCTTTGAGACTTCGCCGATAAAAGGAGTCGTTGACATGCAAGGTATCTTCTTTTTCGGCCGACAGCTAACTCAATGCGAGGTGTCGACCTTATGGTTCAAATTATCGGATATTCTCGCTGATCTTAAGGCTTGGAGCAACTAAAGGCGTATCGCATTATTTAATCAGAAAAGTTAATTTATCTATCATTATGAACTATAAATACTAAACACCTAAAAATAGATTCAACGCTGATGACATTAAAGCCTATCAACTCCCTTGCGTTTCGACAAGCGAACACCGTATTTTGGGTCTCCGTGTTGGTTGGCCTGTGCTTTAGCATGTACCATACTTTGGTCGATTTGCATCATGAACAAAAACGAGTTGAAGAGTATTATCAATTCAAACTCGTGCAAAATTACACCAATGCCAGCCAAGCGGCTTACCACCTTAATCATCTATTGGCAGAGCAAGTGGTCTCTTCTTTAATGACGGATCCTGCCATCATTAACGCAGCAGTGATTGATGATTTTGGTGATGTACTGGCTAAGCAGCAACGACCTATCAGTCATCACTCATTAATGATAAACGGTTTGGTGAGTTACCTTACACCTGAAAGTCCAGTTTTTGTCAGTGAATTACATCAACCCGATTCACAGATTGTGGTCGGCAAACTGACTTTTATGATTGATGGCAATAGCATTGCTCATGCGTTTATCGCCAAAACCACCCGAGTGATTCTGTTTGACTTACTGCGTAATACGTTATTAACGGTTATTTTACTGGCCTTTTTTTATCGCAAACTCTCGCGTCCTATCACCAGCTTAATTGACTGGGTACGTTCATTACCTACGGCTCAATCACCCATCCCCACCAATTTACTACGCCCCAAAGATGAATTAAGCGAGCTTGCCTCTAGCTTTCATTCTTTATGGCAAGACAAAGAAAAAGCGCAAGCCAAACTAAACTATTTAGCCTACTACGACGGCTTAACTGGATTAGCTAACCGAGGACTATTGCTGCAAACACTGACTCAAGCGATTGAATACGCACATCAACGCCAGCAAACGGGTGCGCTTTTTTACTTAGATTTAGACCGCTTTAAAACCATTAATGATTCTTTAGGACACACGATTGGTGACACCTTAATTCAATCCATTGCCCACCGTTTACAAGCTTGGGCAAACCATAGTTATACTGCCGCTAGAGTCGGTGGTGATGAATTTGCAATCATTATTCCTAGTTTACCTTATCAACAAATTTCCAGTATCGCTCAGCAGTTACTGGCTTTGTTGGCTAATCCTCACTCGATCGATGGCCACCAGCTGTATTGTACTGCCAGTATTGGCATTGCCACCTTCCCTTCTGAAGGGGTCACCAGTTTGGATGTGTTTCGACAAGCGGATACCGCCCTTTACCGTGCAAAAACCTGTGGGCGAAATAAATATTTATTTTATGAACCCGAAATGCAGGCGCAAGTAGAGACGTTTCTTGATATAGAGAAGGGGCTTCATGAAGCTTTGCAATTCCATCAATTAGAGCTTTATTACCAACCACAAGTGAATGAGCAGCATCAATTGATCGGCGTCGAAGCGTTAATCCGTTGGCATCATCCAGAAAAAGGGTTACTTCCTCCCGGTATTTTTATGCCGGTCGCCGAAGAGACCGGACAGATTTTACCGATTGGCCGCTGGATCATCGAGCAAGCTTGTTATCAACTCTCTCAATGGCAAAAACGTGGCGTGCTTCCTGAACATTTTCGCCGTCTAGCGATCAATATTAGCCCTCTTCAATTTTCACAGGCTTCTTTTGTAGAGCATATCGTCGCAACTTTGCAGCAAAGCGGGATCAGTGGTGATTATATTGAGTTAGAAATCACTGAAGGCTTACTGTTAGAGAATATCGATGAAGCCATTCAAAAAATTGCTCAACTAAAAAGTCAGTCGCTGCATCTGGCGATTGATGATTTTGGCACGGGGTATTCATCGCTACGCTACTTAAAAGATCTTGCGGTTGACGTATTAAAAATCGATCGTTCTTTTGTTACCCAATTACACTTAGATCCTAGCGCACAGGCGATTGTCGATACTATTTTATTGATTGCCAAACGTCTTGATTTGCAAGTGATTGCCGAGGGCGTTGAAGATAAGTTCGAGCTAGAAGCACTAAAAACCATGGGTTGCACACAGTTTCAAGGTTATTTGTTTGATAAGCCGTTGACCTGTCAAGAACTTGAGCAACGATTTACTCACCATTGTTACTCAAAAACGTCTTAGCGATGAATAAAAAGAGCGCGATACCCACAACGCTGAAGTATTAGTGAATGAAGAAATCAAAGGAAGAAATAACTCATGATGATCGCATCTTCTTTGCCATGCTCGGTCGGGTAATAATTAAAACGTCGATCAATCTCGTTAAAACCTGCATCTTGATACAACTGAAAAGCGCGTTGGTTACTCGCTCGCACTTCTAACCAAGCACTTTGTGCTTGCAAGCGCTCACCTTGCTGAATAAAGTCTTCAATCAATTGCTTACCGTAACCTTTACCCTGCTCACTTGGCGCAATCGCTAAGTTAAGTAAGGTAATTTCACCGACAACATGCTGCGCATAATAGTACCCCAATAGCTGATCGTTAAGTAACATAGCTCGATGGCATGCGCCACGGCTAGCTAAATCATTAATCATGCTCTGTGACCAAGGGTGAGAATGAGCCTGTTGTTCTATCGACCAAACTTGGCGTAAATGTTCAACAGAAAGGGGAACAAAATGGATACTCATTATTTATTGCGCTCCGTAGGCACAGATTTGTTGCCATAAATCTCGTCGATAATGCGTGTTGCCTTCAACTTCGCTTAACGCTGGCGTGTGTAATGCATTTGCCGTTGTGACGGCACTTGCTTGACAATCGACATACCATATCCATTGCAGATCATTGAGTTCCAATTGACAGAGTTGCTGAGGATAGACATGTCTGGCTTGTGATAAATTGAGATTAAAACTGTTTAATACTCGTTCCAACCAAACCAATTGTGAACCGGAAGGCAAAAGCGAGCTAACCAGTAATAATCGGCACTGTTTATCGAGAGACTCTATCGGGGGGGAGTAGCCAGCCAATCGCTGTGGATGAATAAGCTGCCACTCTTGAATACCCATCGCTTGTAAATAATGTTGCGGCTCAAACATAGTGTTCTACTTCACGAAATTTATCTGCATATGCTAACAAATATCGACCATCAAGCCTATAGCAGAAGTATTGAGAGCTATTCTGTTACTTATCTAAATGCTTAAAGGCATCGGTAAATTCAGGGCAATATTCAATGATACCTTGACGATCAATGAAGGCATCCTCCCATAAAGCGACCACTTGAAAAGCAGAGGCAAGCTCAGGCCATGGACAAGAAAAACCATGAGTCTGTGCTTCTTTAAACCCAAACCGTTGATAGTAATTAGGATCTCCTAACACCACACAAGCAGGATAACCAAGCTCACCGAGTGAACTTAACCCTTCATTCACCAGCAATGCACCGATGCCTTGCTGGCGATATTCTTTCGCCACGGCTAATGGTGCTAATCCTTGCCAGTTGAGATCCTCACCATTGAGTGTCACTGGACTAAACAGAGCGTAGCCGACAATCTCCCCTTGCTCGTCACAAGCCACTAATGACAGCGTTCGACGTCCATTCTCACGTAGTGATGTCACCAAATTAGCTTCACTATTGGTAGCGAATACCGCGCTTAATAATCGCTCAACAGCGAGAATATCCGCAGGAGCTTCAGTTCGAATAAGCATTCATTACCTCATTTTGTGTGTTTGGCATCTGCATGCCTTTATGCACAAAATCAGCCAACTGGTGAAGCAAAATTTGCAATACTGGAGGTAATTGTTCAAGATCCACACTATCCATCAAGTTTTTGACAGCCAATCCTAATTCGGTATCTCCTTCAATCGACAAACGTCTTTGGAAGAACAAGGTATCAGGATCCTCTTTACGACCAGCAATTAAAATAAAATCATTCAAATACCCACTAAAACTGACATCTTCTTGGCAAGGGCGATCGGCCACAATTAACTGCGGATGTTGATAGCTAATAAACCAACGTAATGCGAGATCATGTATTTCGATTTTAAGCCATTTTCCCTCAAGAAACTCAAAATCGCCATCAGCGAGTGCTTCTTGAAACACTAACTTCAGCCCTTCTAACAAGGCTGTTTTTTGTACTCGATGAGGCAATAAATGGACTGGAGATCGCAAAATTGATGGGGCGTTTTGTACGAGTTGACGACGAATCTTGTTTATCACGCGTATTATCCATTACCTTAAGAGACTGAACGCCCATCATAATGGATGTTAAGGTCACAATACCTGTTATGCATCAAAAAATGGTTATCGATTAAGATGAGCAATGACGCTTTCCAGCCTATCAAATCAAGGTTATAGTTGATGGGTTTCTGATGAGTAATTCTTACCGTGAATAGTACATACTGTATAGCATTGGTCATATTTTGATGGCCGCTCAAGATTTATCCTATTGGTTTGGCCATCTTGCCGATTCTAGTCCGGCGTTTATGGCTATTTTAGATAACCAACATCACTATGTTTTAATCAATGAGCATTATGCCGAACTAACCGGTTTAACTTGCTTTGAATTGATTGGTATGAATGATAGCGATACGTTCGGAGACGCTTTCTATCAGCAAGTAAAACCTTATTATATCAATGCCTTTGCTGGACAGGCACAAGAACTGACATTAACTCTCAATCATCCATCATGTAGCACGAGTCAATGGCACATCAATATTACACCACTGATTCAGACGCCTCACCACCCTGATTATATTATTGTTCATGCCTTAGAGACCTCAGAACAACACAGGCTCTTACATTCACTGCAAGAATCTGAACTTAAGTTCAGCGCACTCAGTGCACTCCTTAATGAAGGGGTTTTCTTAATTGAAGATGATTGTATATTGGCCGCGAATCCTTCTGCAGCGCGCTTACTTGGCTTCGATGAAACACAGGATTTGTTGGGAGAAACGCTTTCATCATTATTTAGCGATGAAAGCAGCCAAAGTGGTTTTAATCACACCTTAGTTCAACAGTTGCTGATCAATCCTATCCACTGTTTCACACATGCTGATTACGGCCCTCCTAAAAGAGTCCAGTTAAGCGCGGTCAGAACGCCACTGTTCGGTAGTCATGTACAGCTGGTGGTTATGGAAGATAAATCGACGATGGCCCCTCTTTCATCGTCTTATCCGGCCGATGAAGGGTATGTGGATTCGTTAAGTGGCGTCTATACGCGCGCTGGTTTTATCAAACGCCTTGATCATCTTATTGAACAACATACGCCGTTGATCATGCTCTATCTCGACATTGATAACTTTAAAAATATTAATGATTCATTAGGACACCATATCGGCGATAACGTCATTAAAGAAGTGGCAATTCGTCTAAAACGCCTACTTCCGGCGCAAGCGATACTCGGTCATCTGGGTGGGGATGAATTTGCGCTTATTTTACCTTACCCAGAGCATCGCCACAGCGGTGAGATTCTCGCTGAACGGATCATCAACTTAATTAATCAACCTTTTGATTTGCATCACTTTAGCAAACGATTGGCCTGCTCTATTGGCAGCGTGGTTTACCCCGGTGATGGCCACAATGCTCGCGTTCTACTACAAAATGCCGATACTGCCATGTATGAAGCCAAAGAGCGTGGCCGTAACCGCTTAGTGCAGTTTGATAATCAAATGAACAAAGAAGCGCGCATGCGCTTGTGGCTGGAAATTGAGCTGCAAAAAGCCTTGCAACAAAATGGTTTGGAAGTCTGGTATCAACCCAAAGTCAACGCTCGTGATTTTAGTATTAATGGTGCTGAGGCATTGGTACGCTGGAAGCATCCGATTGAAGGGTACATCAGTCCTGGGGCTTTTATTCCGGTCGCAGAAAAAGCCGGGTTAATCGAACATTTGGGCCGAGTGGTGATCCGTGAAGTGTTTACTACCGTCAAGCGTTGGGAGCAGCAAAACCTACTGCCAGGCAATGTCGCGATCAATATCTCGCCTGAACAATTTGCCAACCCACAGTTGATCGATTATCTGACTAAGTTACTTCGCCAAACACAGTTAAATCCTCGTTATATTACCTTTGAATTAACCGAAAGCGCGATCATGAGTGGTAGTGAACATACTCTGCAAATGCTGAATGCGATAAAAAAATTAGGCTTTAGCTTATCGATTGACGATTTTGGAACTGGCTATTCATCGCTAGCGTATTTAGCCCGTTTCCCGATCGACGAATTAAAAATTGATCGATCGTTTATCAGCGATATGGATAACTTACCCAAACAGATCACGGTGATCGAAAGCATTATTAAACTGGGTCAATCCCTTAATCTAACCGTGGTAGCAGAAGGCGTTGAAACTCAACAACAGGCGATACTGTTATCTAACCTTCATTGCCATACGATCCAAGGTTTTCATTTTTATCGTCCCCAACCTAAAGAAGAGGTTGAAGTACTTTTTTCCCAGCATCGCCGTAGCCACTAAAGCACTCCGTCCGGCTACTCTCGTCACCATTGATGATCAATAATCCGAGAATTTTCTTCCCTTTGAATTACTTAAAATAGCCATTGATTGAGTGAAACCTGCCTTATATCAATTCCCTAACACAGAATAATTCCTACACTAACGCACATTTATCAAAAAACAGTAATGAGCAATGGAACTACTCTGCCCAGCGGGTAATTTACCCGCCCTAAAAACCGCCGTTGATTGTGGCGCAGACGCGGTCTATCTCGGATTTAAAGATGAGACCAATGCCCGGCACTTCGCAGGACTCAATTTCAGTGGTAACAAACTCGATAAAGCGATCCAATATGCCCATGACCGACATAAAAAAGTTCATGTCGCTTTAAACACTTTCGCTCATCCAGAGGGATTTCAGCGTTGGACGCAAGCCGTCGATAATGCAGCAAACTCTGGTGTTGATGCTTTGATCATCGCTGATATTGCCTTACTCGATTACGCGACACAACATTACCCGGATATGGAGCTGCACCTTTCGGTACAAGCTTCAGCGACGAATGTCAAAGCAATTGAGTACTACCAACAACAGTTTAATATTAAGCGAGTTGTGCTGCCTCGAGTACTCTCCATTCATCAAGTAAAACAACTGTCTCGGACAATCCCTTCCGGTGTAGAGCTAGAAGTTTTCGCTTTTGGCAGTTTATGCATTATGTCCGAAGGTCGTTGTTATCTGTCTTCTTACCTAACCGGCGAGTCTCCCAATACGGTTGGCGCTTGCTCACCAGCCAAATATGTTCGCTGGCAAGAAACCGCTAATGGGCTTGAATCTCGCTTAAATAATGTTCTTATCGACCGCTATACGCATGGTGAAAATGCGGGCTACCCGACCCTGTGTAAAGGACGCTTTATCAGTGATATCGCCGGTCAATCTAAGCATTATCATGCACTTGAAGAGCCCACCAGTTTAAATACCTTGTCTATGTTACCTGAATTGTTTGCGGCTAACGTTGCCTCGGTCAAAATTGAAGGACGACAGCGCAGCCCTGCTTACGTTGAACAAGTGACGAAAACTTGGCGTGCAGCCATTGATAGCTATCTTGCTGCACCAGAGCGCTACCAAGTTCGAACGGAATGGGATAACTGCTTAGCGAATGTGTCGGAAGGAAGACAAACCACACTCGGTGCATACCATCGACAGTGGCAATGATAGGATAGAAAATCATGAAATACGCTTTAGGCCCATTACTGTATTTTTGGCCCAAAACAGACGTCGAATCGTTTTATCAACACGCTCTGTCTAGCTCAGCGGATATCGTTTATTTAGGCGAAACCGTCTGTTCGAAACGTCGCGAAATGAAAGCGGGCGATTGGTTTGATATTGCCAAGCAGCTCGCGGCAGCAGGAAAAGAAGTCGTCCTCTCGACCATGGCGCTCTTAGAAGCGCCCAGTGAAATCAATCTGATGAAGAAGTACATTGATAATGGTGAGTTTACTATTGAAGCGAATGACGTGGCAGCGATTCAGCTTGCTTATCAACAAGGCGTCCCGTTTGTCGTTGGTCCTGCTATCAATTGTTATAACGCTTATGTGCTCAAACGGTTTCTACAACAAGGTATGATTCGCTGGTGTATGCCCGTCGAGTTATCGCGTGAATGGTTAATCAATGTGTTGAATCAGTGTGATGATTTGAATATTCGTGGCAAATTTACCACCGAGGTGTTTGCGCATGGTTATTTACCACTCGCCTATTCGGCCCGTTGTTTCACCGCGCGCGCAGAAAACCTAGCCAAAGACGAGTGTC
This sequence comes from Vibrio sp. 2017_1457_13, assembly GCF_030851525.1. Taxonomy (NCBI): domain Bacteria; kingdom Pseudomonadati; phylum Pseudomonadota; class Gammaproteobacteria; order Vibrionales; family Vibrionaceae; genus Vibrio; species Vibrio sp. 2017_1457_13. The sequence goes on along the minus strand of NZ_VHTA01000009.1, from coordinate 172,927 downwards.
AAACCTGTTGTATTCGCTATCCGACCGGTATTCAGGTCACCAGTCAGGAGGGGCAAGCCGTCTTTAACCTCAATGGCATTCAAACTCAATCTGGCTATTGCTATAACTTAATCAATGAGCAAGCGGGCATGCAAGGATTCGTCGATGTCGTTCGTCTTAGTCCATTAGGGCAGGAGACTTTTTCACTTATCGATGCGTTTAAAGCCAATCAAAACGCCGAGCATCCTCAACGGTTAGACAACCATCAATGCAATGGTTATTGGCATCAATTACCAGGATTAGACGTTCATTATCAATAGTTCTCTGACGCCCAACTCATAAAAATTGGCTTGGGCGTCAATCGACTCACTTATTGCGCCACTCGCGCTTTGGCTAAATGAGCTTCTCGTAAATCATGATACATACGGCCTAATTCAATAAAGGCATAACGATGCTCAACATACTCATAGACATTAAAAGCAATCGCTAATTTATACAGCGAAATAGCCTGTGCAAAGTTATCTTCCATTTGATAACGTTTACCAAGATAGAAGTACGCCTCGGTGAGCTGCTGTGCCAATAAGGTATTATCACGGGTGGTGCTTAATAGCGCTTTAAACACCTGATCTTGTGGAATCTCATCCAGCATCACGCCAACTAATACCCAGCCCCACTGTTCATCATGATCTTGATAGCGGTTCAATAAATCGTGCTTCGCTTGCTGTGGATTGACATCCGATTGAATAATGTAGAGCCACAAAGCGCGAAAAGGGTCGCTCGGGTCTTGCTGATAATGAGCTTGAATATCTTGTAACGCGAGCTCTGGACGGTCACCATAATACAGGGCGATAGCGCGGTTTCTAAGGGCATATTCGTTGCTTGGATCAAGTTCTAAAGTAGAGTCAAATGCTTCATAGGCAGCATCAAATTCACCTGCTTCGGTATAATAAACCCCAAGCAAATTAAAAATATCTGGCTGAGCCGGGTTTAAGGCCAATGACTGAGTAAAGTCTAATCGTGCTAGATCTCGCAGTCCGAGATTATCGTAGCCATTGCCACGTTCAAAAAACATTTTTGCTCGCAGTTCATCGTTCAAATCGGTACGCTGCAATAATTGGCTTAAACGAGCAATCTGCACTTCCTGCTGAATCGTGGATTGCAAGGGAATCGCCATCGGTGGATAAACCCAGTGCGTTGCTTGAGAACCACCTTTTACGGCGCATCCAGCCAATAACAAAATCATGACACTTACTAGAGCGCTTTGAAACCATTTCACAAATCAGTACTCCTGTGGTTCCCCTAATCAATAAAAAAGGGAGCGAATAGGCTCCCTTTATAACATGCTTTATCACGAAAAAGCGAAAACTGTTATTTCACTTCTGTCGTTAAGCGATTATTCTGCCGCAGGTGCAGTGTTTTCTGCACTGGCTTCTTCTGCTGGTTTCTCTACCGCTTCTTTCATGCTCAAACGAACACGACCTTGACGGTCTATCTCCAACACTTTTACTTGTACTTCTTGGCCTTCTGCAAGGACGTCTGACACTTTTTCAATACGCTTATCTGCGATTTGTGAAATATGTACTAGGCCATCTTTACCAGGAAGAATCGTTACAAAGGCACCAAAATCAGCAAGACGAGCAACTTTACCCGTATAAATCTTACCGACTTCGACTTCCGCGGTAATTTGCAGAATACGACGAATCGCTTCTTGCGCTTGATCACCGTCAGTGGCAGCAATTTTGATCGTACCGTCATCTTCGATTTCAATCGTCGTGCCCGTTTCTTCGGTCAACATACGAATCACTGCACCGCCTTTACCAATCACATCTTTGATCTTTTCAGAGCTGATCTTCATGGTATGGATACGAGGCGCAAATTCTGAAATATCATCACGGGCACCAGCAATTGCTTGATCCATAACTGAAAGAATGTGCAAACGAGCACCTTTCGCTTGGTTCAGAGCAATCTGCATGATCTCTTTAGTGATACCTTCGATCTTGATATCCATCTGTAGTGCAGTCACACCATTTGAGGTACCTGCCACTTTAAAGTCCATATCACCAAGATGATCTTCATCACCTAAAATGTCAGAAAGAACAACGAAATTCTCGTCTTCTTTGACTAGGCCCATTGCGATACCAGCAACAGAAGCCTTAATAGGCACGCCAGCATCCATAAGAGCCAAAGATGAACCACATACTGAGGCCATTGATGATGAACCGTTTGATTCAGTGATCTCAGAAACAACACGTACCGTGTACGGGAATTCATCCGCAGAAGGCATTACCGCTGCGATACCGCGCTTAGCCAAACGACCATGACCAATTTCACGACGCTTAGGTGAACCAACAAAACCTGTCTCACCAACACAGTAAGGAGGGAAGTTGTAATGCAGCATGAAGTAATCTTTACGCTCACCCGTTAACTCATCGATAATTTGAGCATCACGCTGAGTGCCTAGTGTCGCCGTGACTAATGCTTGCGTTTCACCACGAGTGAACAAAGAACTACCATGAGTACGTGGTAATACACCCGTACGTACATCCAAGGCACGGATCATGTCTTTTTCACGACCATCAATACGTTTTTCACCCGCAATGATGCGACCACGAACCACTTGTTTTTCAAGTGCGCCTAGCAGCTTCTTAATTTTCATTACATCTTGCGAATCATCTTCAGCCAAGATCGCCGCAATGACATCGGCTTTGATCGCCGCGACTTTCTCGTAACGCGCCATTTTTTCGATGATTTGGTACGCTTCGGTTAGACGAACTTCAGCTAGCTGAGCAATTTTCTCTTTTAATGCGGTATTTTCTTGTGGTGCAACCCAATCCCAAGATGGCGTAGCTACTTCAGCTGCGAATTCATTGATGGCATTAATGACCACTTGTTGTTGATCGTGACCATAAACGACCGCGGCTAGCATCTCTTCTTCGCTAAGGATGTCGGCTTCTGACTCAACCATCAACACCGCGCCTTCCGTACCTGCAACAACAAGGTCAAGACGTGATTGATCCAACTCTTTCGGGCTTGGGTTAAGTACCAATTGACCATTGATATGACCAACACGAGCAGCACCAATTGGACCATTAAATGGCATGCCAGAAATCGCTAACGCAGCAGAGGTACCAATCATGGTAACGATATCTGGTTGAACATTTGGGTTAACCGATACTACCGTGGCAATCACTTGTACTTCGTTAGTAAAAGCATCATGGAACAGAGGGCGAATAGGACGGTCGATAAGACGAGCGATTAACGTTTCACTTTCTGAAGGACGACCTTCACGCTTAAAGAAACCGCCAGGAATTTTACCCGCAGCGTAGGTACGCTCTTGGTAGTTAACCGTTAATGGGAAGAAATCTTGTCCTTCTACGGCGTCTTTTTTACCAACCACAGAAACAAAAACGGCGGTATCATCCATCGTCGCCATCACAGCGGCTGTCGCTTGGCGAGCCATTACACCGGTTTCTAACGTCACGGTATGATTACCGTATTGGAAAGTTTTCACTACTGGTTTTTCGAACATTAAGTTTTTCCTTTTCTAGGTGAGACCTAGATAAATTGAACAAGACTCAAAGCACTACCAATCGCGACTAGTAAAAAAAGACTCGCTGATCCTAATCTGTTTTTAATAGCCGCGACCTGCTGGTCGACTGGGGTGACTGTAATGCGATGAGAAATAATCGTGCCAACCATCAAAGTTGGACGGGATGTAGTATAAACTACTTAGCTAGGGATATGCCAAATTTAGATAACAAAAAAAGGGGCATTAGCCCCTTTTTTAAACAAACTGTACTATGCAGCCACTGATTAGCGACGTAGGCCTAGACGTTTGATAAGGTCTTGGTAGCGTCCTAGATCTTTACCTTTTAGGTAGTCTAGAAGTTTACGACGACTTGAAACCATACGTAGCAGACCACGACGGCTGTGATGATCGCCTTTGTGCGTTTTGAAGTGACCTTGTAAGTGGTTGATAGAAGCAGTCAGTAGTGCTACTTGTACTTCTGGTGAACCAGTATCGCCTTCGGCACGTGCGTATTCAGCAACGATTGCTGCTTTAGTTTCTGCATTCAGAGACATTATTCTCTCCTAAAGAGTTAAGTTTATTATTGTGCCAGCCAATCTCTGATTCAGCCGACACGCGAGCGCGAATTATAGGGAATAACGCGCAGACACACAAGCGCAAACTCGCTTAGCCTGAGCGGATTATTGTGGATAAACCACTAAACGTTTCGGAGCGACTTTTCCATCTTGATCAATTTGCCCTACGCCAAGAAAACGTCGTTGTTCGCCTTCAGTCATTCTAACCAGACCTTCGGTGGGGGCTCCGAAAACTTGCACCGCTTGTCCATGTTGAACCATATGGGCAAGTTCAGCAATCAGGTTAACCTCTGGCAAATCTTGTACAGCCGTATCCATTGGCAGTAGCAATTCATCCAATCGCTGATACTTCTCACTCTCTTCGCCCTGTACTTCTTCAACCAAGGCATTCAATTGCTCTAAGGTCACCATGCTTTGATACGGGTAATTGGCGACTCCAATACGGCGCAACATGGTGACATGAGCACCACAACCGAGCATCTCGCCTAAATCATCAACAATCGTTCGAATGTAAGTCCCTTTAGAACAGTGGACTTCCATCTCTACTTCATCGCCTTCAAAACGGTGTAAGGTGATCTCATAGACATTGATTTTTCGAGCTTCACGGGCCACTTCAATCCCTTGACGCGCATACTCATAAAGTGGCTTACCTTGATGTTTTAAGGCAGAAAACATCGAAGGAACTTGCCAGGTTTGCCCCTGAAAAGAAGCAATATGAGTCAGTAGTGTTTCACGCTGTACATTGACCGGACGAGTTTCTACTACTTGACCATCAGAATCTGAGGTATCAGTGCGCTGACCTAGTTTAGCAATCACACGATAACGCTTATCAGAATCGAGTAAAAACTGAGAAAACTTGGTCGCCTCCCCTAAACAAATCGGTAACATCCCCGTCGCTAATGGATCAAGCGCACCGGTGTGTCCTGCTTTTTCAGCAAAATAGAGGCGTTTCACTTTCTGTAGTATATCGTTCGATGAGATGCCCGTGGTTTTATCGAGTAGTAAGACGCCGTTAATTGCACGGCCTTTACGACGTCGTGCCATTACTCTTCGTCCTCTCGACCTGCATCTTGTTGACGACGTTTATCTTGATTGACCACTTCAGTGACTAAGTTAGACATCCGCATCCCTTCGACAAGAGTATTGTCATAGTGGAAACGAATTTCTGGTGTTAGACGTAAGCGAATTCGCTTACCAAGCATCATACGAATGTGCACTTCGTGCTCACGCAGCGCTTTAATACAAGACTCTGGTGTTTGCTCTCCGATACAAAGAAAGGTCACAAACACTTTCGCATACGCTAAGTCTCGTGAGACTTCCACATCGGATATGGTAACCATTCCTAAACGTGAATCACGAACTTCACGCTGTAAAATCATCGCTAATTCTTTTTGTAATTGCTGAGCCACTCGCTGAGTTCGGCTAAATTCTTTTGGCATATTTTTTCTCACTAATAGAAAGAATGGGGGGATGGTTTCCCAGCCCCCCATGGTGTATTCAACAACCTAACATTACCGTAAATGCAATTTTAGTTGCTAGTCGATGGTACGCTGGATCTCAACGATTTCAAAGACTTCGATCTGGTCACCAACGCGTACGTCGTTATAGTTTTTAACGCCGATACCACATTCGTAACCATTCTTAACTTCAGCTACATCATCTTTAAAACGACGTAGTGATTCAAGCTCGCCTTCATAAATAACCACGTTATCACGTAGAACACGGATTGGACTGTTACGCTTAATAGTACCTTCCGTTACCATACAGCCAGCAATCGCACCCAGTTTTGGTGATTTGAAGACATCACGTACTTGAGCAAGACCAATGATCTCTTGCTTAAATTCAGGGGCAAGCATACCGCTCATCGCTTGCTTCACTTCATCGATCAATTGGTAAATGATCGAGTAGTAACGCAGATCGATATTTTCATCTTCAATCGTACGACGAGCAGAGGCATCGGCACGCACGTTAAAACCAACCACGATAGCGTTAGATGCTGCCGCTAATACCGCATCCGTTTCCGTAATACCGCCAACACCAGAACCGACAATGTTCACTTTAACTTCATCAGTTGATAGTTTTTTCAGTGATTCAGCAATCGCTTCTACAGAACCTTGTACGTCGGCTTTCAGTACCACGTTCAACTCAGCAACATCACCGGCCGCCATATTTGAGAACATGTTCTCAAGTTTAGACTTCTGTTGACGAGCAAGTTTAACATCACGGAATTTACCTTGACGATAGTTAGCCACTTCACGAGCTTTACGCTCATCACGAACCACGGTTGCTTCATCACCAGCAGAAGGAACGCCAGATAAACCGAGGATCTCAACTGGAATTGATGGGCCAGCATGCTCAATCTCGTTACCCACTTCATCACGCATCGCACGTACACGGCCATATTCCTGACCACATAAAACGATGTCGCCTTTATTCAAGGTACCCGATTGAACCAACACAGTCGCGACTGGGCCACGGCCTTTATCTAAGCGAGATTCAATCACCACGCCTGACGCCATACCTTCTTTAACGGCTTTCAACTCAAGCACTTCTGCTTGTAGAAGAATCGCTTCAAGTAAGCCATCAATATTGGTGCCTTGCTTAGCAGAGATATGGACGAACATGTTTTCGCCGCCCCACTCTTCAGGCATGATATCGTACTGAGCAAGCTCATTTTTCACGTTATCTGGATTAGCCGCTTCTTTATCGATTTTGTTGACCGCAACGATAAGAGGAACCCCTGCTGCTTTCGCATGCTGAATCGCTTCTACCGTTTGAGGCATTACGCCATCATCTGCAGCAACAACCAACACAACGATATCCGTTGCTTGAGCACCACGAGCACGCATTGAAGTAAACGCAGCGTGTCCCGGAGTATCAAGGAAGGTAATCATACCATTAGGCGTTTCTACATGGTAAGCACCGATATGCTGGGTAATACCACCCGCTTCGGCATCAGCCACGTGAGTACGACGAATATAGTCAAGCGTTGACGTTTTACCATGGTCAACGTGGCCCATAATCGTTACGACAGGAGCACGAGAAACCAGTTCAAACTTATTATCACGATCAGAAAGAATGGCTTCTTCTAGCTCATTTTCTTTACGCAAAATAACTTTATGTCCCATCTCTTCTGCCACTAATTGAGCCGTTTCTTGGTCAATCACTTGGTTGATGGTAGCCATAGCGCCCATTTTCATCATCACTTTGATGACTTCGGTGGCTTTTACCGACATCTTATTGGCTAGCTCAGAAATTACGATGGTTTCACCAATCACAACGTCTGATTTAGCAACAACGGCGCTCTTATCGAAGCCATGTTGCATTGATGTAGGTTTGTTAATTCGACCTTTACGTCCCGCTTTACCGCCACGAGTACGTGAACCACGCTCTTGTTTATCATCACGTGAGGATAATTTGGTCTTTTTCAATTTGGCTGCACGACGAGCGCCTTCTTCACGACGGTCTGCTTCATCTTCCGCCTCACGTGCATGAGTTGAGGTGGTTAGATGGTAATCTGTATCTTCTTGCATATTGCCTTTTTTCTCTTCTTCAGCAGACCAGCGATCTTTATTTTTTTCGGCCAACTCGCGTGCTATCTCTAGCTGACGCTGACTTTCCTCTTCAATTTTACGCTGAGCCTCTTCTTCTTGGCGGCGTTTTAATTGTTCGGCCTCTTTTCGTGCTGCTTCTTGCTTTGATTTATCTTGTGCAGAACGCTCACGTTTTGCTTGATTGACTTCAACCGGTACATCACGTTGAGCTTCTTCGGCTTCACGCTTCGCCTTCTCTTCTGCTTCACGCTGAGCTTTCTCTTGCGCTTCACGTGCAGCCTTTTCTTCAGCCTCACGTTTCAATGCTGCTTCGGCTTCACGTTTGGCTTTTTCTTCTGCTTCACGTTGCGCTGCTTCTTCAGCTTCACGTTTAGCATCATCTTCAATTACACTGCGCTTAACATACGTCCGTTTTTTGCGCACTTCAACCTGAACATTCTTACTTTTACCACCACCGGCATTCACACTCAGTGTGCTGCGGGTTTTACGCTGGAGGGTTAAACGAGTCGGCTCAGAACCTTCACCATGTTCTTTACGCAAATGAGTAAGAAGTTTTTGTTTCTCTTCTTCACTTACATGATCTGAACCCGCTTTTTCCATACCTGCATCAGCAAGCTGTTCTAATAAGCGGTCAACTGGCGTACCAATTTCTTCACTCAGTGCTTTAACTGTAAGTTGTGTCATGCCGCTTCCTCCCCTGCTGAAACTATGCGTCTTCGCCAAACCAACAAATATTGCGAGCCGCCATAATTAATTCGCCCGCACGCTCTTCGGTTAGGCCTTCAATACCTTCAAGATCGTCGATGCCTTGGTCAGCGAGATCTTCCAGAGTTGCTACTCCTTTCGCTGCCAATTTAAATGCCATATCACGCTCTAAACCAGCTAAACCAAGCAGATCATCTGCTGGCTCAAGCCCTTCAAATGACTCTTCTTGCGTTAGGGCAATCGTCGTTAATGCCTCTTTGGCACGAGCGCGTATTTCTTCGATGATCTCTTCATTCAGACCATCGATTTCAAGCAACTCGCTTACTGGAACATAAGCTATCTCTTCTAACGTAGAGAAGCCTTCTTCTACTAACATCTCGGCAAAATCTTGCTCAATATCGAGGTACTTCATAAATTTCTCGATAGAGGCGGTTGATTCTTCTTGATGTTTTTTCTGTAAATCTGCAACCGTCATCACGTTCAGTTCCCAACCAGTAAGTTGAGAAGCTAAGCGGACGTTTTGACCATTGCGACCAATCGCTTGAGCTAAATTATCGGCTTCAACAGCAATATCCATTGAGTGGGCGTCTTCATCAACAATGATCGAAGCAACATCAGCAGGAGCCATCGCATTGATAACGAACTGCGCAGGGTTATCATCCCACAACACGATATCGATACGCTCACCACCAAGCTCACTAGATACCGCTTGTACACGTGCACCACGCATACCTACGCAAGCACCGACAGGGTCGATGCGCTTATCGTTACTTTTCACCGCGATTTTAGCGCGAGAACCAGGATCACGTGCCGCGCCTTTTAGCTCGATCATCTCTTCGCCAATTTCTGGAACTTCAACACGGAAGAGTTCAGCAAGCATTTCCGGTTTAGAGCGCGTAATAAACAGTTGGAAACCACGAGCTTCAGGTGCCACTTTAAAGAGCAAACCACGCACTCGGTCACCTGAGCGGAAGTTTTCACGTGGTAATTGGTCTTCACGTAGAATTACCGCTTCCGCGTTATTACCCAAATCAACAATCACGCTATCGCGGTTAACTTTCTTAACCACGCCAGTGACAAGCTCACCTTCGTTATCGATAAACTGTTCAACAATTTGCGCACGTTCGGCTTCACGTACTTTCTGTACGATCACTTGCTTAGCCGTTTGAGTGGTAATGCGATCAAAAGTCACTGACTCAATTTGATCTTCAATGTAATCACCCAACTGAACCGTTTCATCATCATAATTCGCCGCATCAAACGAGATCTCTTTGGTTGGATGCTCAACGTTTTCAACCACTAACCAACGACGGAAAGTTTCAAACTCACCCGTTTTACGGTCGATAGCCACACGGACCTCAATTTCCATTTCGTGTTTTTTCTTGGTCGACGTAGCCAAAGCTGTCTCTAACGCTTCAAAAATACGTTCACGAGGTACCGCTTTCTCATTAGAAACCGCCTCAACGACCGCTAAAATTTCTTTACTCATTGTTATAGCCTCTTAAGCTCTATTCTCTAGGAGAACTAAAATTTAGGGATCAGGTTAGCTTTGGCAATATTACTTAGGGCGAAATATTCTTCTTGCCCATCAGCAATAACGGTGACCGTTTCGCCTTCAACCGCATGGATAATACCTTTCCATTTACGGCGATTAGCAACAGCCATTTTTAAGACAATGCTGACCTCGTGACCTATAAACTGCTCGTAATGTGCTGCTTTAAAGAGTGGTCTTTCCAAACCAGGCGAGGATACTTCTAAGTTGTAAGCGACCGTGATCGGGTCTTCAACGTCCAGTACCGCACTGACTTGGTGACTAACTTCAGCACAAGCATCAACGGTGATGCCATTTTCATGATCAATATAGATACGCAGTGTTGAATGTTCACCAGCACGCACAAATTCTAATCCAACTAATTCATAACCTGTTGCCGCTACTGGCGCTTCAAGCATTTCAGTAAGTTGTCTTTCTAAACCAGTCATTTAAACCACTCCAGAAACAAAAAAAGGGCATAGAGCCCAATTTAAATTCCAAGCAAGCACCTGAAATTTTCATGATGAAATTCAGATAACAAAAAACCCCGAAAGTCGGGGTTTTTTGTTGCTGGACCCTGATAAATTGAGAAATCATTCTCAACTGCAGTGAGGTTAACACTGCCAAACTTGCATCAATTTACCACTTAGGTAAATGGTTGCGGGGGCCGGATTTGAACCGACGACCTTCGGGTTATGAGCCCGACGAGCTACCAAGCTGCTCCACCCCGCGTCCGACTTGTAAGCAATTATACGCGCTACAAGGTGATTTACAAGTTTGTAAATAATGGTGCCGAGAGAGGGACTCGAACCCTCACACCATAGGCGCTAGCACCTCATGCTAGTGTGTCTACCAATTTCACCATCTCGGCATAACCTGACTTATCTTTTGATAAGTTTAGCGAGGAATCTCATCGCCTTTAGGGGCTGGAATATCACTCACTGAGTTATCAGCTTGCTCGACCACATGACCTTGTAACGGGTCAACCCATTGTGATTCGGTTTTGTGTGTAGACATATTGCCTAACACCAAGCTAATAACAAAAAATGCGGTTGCAAAAACTGCAGTCATTCGGGTTAAAAAGTTACCTGAGCCGCCAGCACCAAACACTGTGTTTGAAGCACCGGCACCGAATGAGGCTCCCATATCTGCGCCTTTACCTTGTTGAATCAACACTAGGCCGATAATACCAACCGCTGCCAACAGGTAAATCACAAGTAGAACTGTAAACATTGCTTCCACCTATGTTCCAAATTGTTGAGCCAGCGCCGTTCAATCATGCGACTTAAACAAGGCTAGCGACCTCCTCATCGAGGGCGGACGCAATACTAACGAATGCCCGTTTCGCTGACAAGAGGTATTTAGCAAAAAAGTCTTTTTTATCAATCAAACGGTCAAAAAAGGCTCAACAATCGACTTCGATAACGCTATTCTCTCTATTTATTAACATTGGTCGCCATTAAAAAATAGAGAAAAAGACGCTAAAAACTTAGCAATTGGCTTTGACCGCCGCCGCAATCTCTAACGCTGATGCTTGTACTAACTGGGCATCTTCGCCCTCTACCATCACTCGAATAAGTGGCTCGGTGCCCGACGCACGTAACAGTACCCGTCCTTTATCACCGAGCTGAGATTCAACCTGCTTTACCGCCGCCAATACCGCTGTCGATTCAAGAGGTTTGCTCTGCCCACTAAAGCGAACATTTTCTAACACTTGTGGATAGAGAGTCATACCTTGCGATAATTCATATAAAGACAAATTACTGTCAATAACCGAGGCTAAAACTTGCAACGCGGCGACAATGGCATCTCCAGTCGTGACTTTGTCGAGTAAAATCACATGCCCTGAATTTTCAGCACCAATTTTCCACCCTTTTTCGAGCAGTTTTTCCATTACATAGCGATCACCGACCGCTGCGCGGACAAATGGAATACCTAGCTGCTTTAAGCCATTTTCCATGCCTAAATTCGTCATCAGGGTGCCAACCACCCCACCTTTCAGCTCACCTCGGCGCAGAGCATCACGAGCAATGATATAAGCTATCTGATCGCCATCGATTTTATGCCCCAAATGATCAACCATGATGATTCGATCACCATCACCATCAAAAGCCAGCCCTAAATCGGCTTGCTCAGCCACCACTTTCTGTTGCAAGGCACGAACATCGGTCGCACCCACCTGATCGTTGATGTTTAAACCATTCGGCTCAGTGCCGATGGAGACCACTTCTGCACCTAGCTCTTTAAAAACATTAGGGGCGATATGGTAGGTTGCCCCATGAGCGCAATCGACCACGATTTTTAAACCAGATAGACTAAGTGTGGAAGGAAAAGTACTTTTGCAAAATTCGATATAACGGCCAGCAGCATCGACCAAACGAGTCGCTTTACCCAACTCAGCCGATTCAACACATTCAATCGGTTTATCTAATTCAGCCTCGATAGCCAATTCCAGTTCATCGGGTAATTTAGTCCCAGCAGAAGAGAAGAATTTGATGCCATTGTCATAATAAGGGTTATGCGATGCAGAAATCACAATCCCCGCTTCGGCGCGAAAAGTTTGGGTAAGATAAGCAACGGCAGGCGTCGGCATTGGCCCAGTGAAAATCGCTTTTAACCCGGCAGCAGCTAGACCTGCTTCTAATGCAGACTCCAGCATATAACCTGAAATTCGCGTGTCTTTACCGATAATCACTTTTTTGGTGCCTTGCTGAGCCAACACGCGCCCCGCAGCCCAACCAAGTTTTAAAACAAAATCAGGCGTGATTGGATACTCACCAACTCGGCCTCGAATACCATCGGTGCCAAAATAACGTCTAGTGTTAGACATAATACTTCCTTAATGTTTATGACGCTGCATCATTTGTATGATCGTCAATGCTTCTACGGTTTGTTCAACATCATGTACGCGAAGAATCTGCGCACCTTTTAAAGCCGCTAATGTTGCGCTCGTCACGCTCGCCACCATGCATTGTGCCGGTTTTTTACCTAATGGCTTAAACAACATTGATTTACGAGACATTCCAGCCAGTAAAGGCAAACCAAAATGGTGAAAGGCCTCTAAATTCGCTAACAGATGATAATTGTGTTCCAGTGATTTACCAAAACCAAATCCAGGATCCAGAATAATATTCTGGCGTAGGATCCCCGCTTTCTCACACGCGGCAATACGCTCGACTAAAAATTCATCCACCTCTTTTAAAATATCATCATATTCAGGAGCGATTTGCATCGTTCTTGGCTGGCCTTTCATATGCATAATACACACTGGCACTTGGGCATCGGCGGCGGCTTGCAAAGCCCCCGGCTCTTGTAACGCTCGTACATCATTAATTAAGTCCGCGCCCGCTTGTACCGCCTGACGCATAACTTCCGCTTTACTGGTATCAATCGATATCCAAATTTCAGGATAATGATGGCGGATAGCCTGAATAACCGGGATCACTCGTCCAAGCTCTTCGGCGAGCGATACCTCTGGCGCCCCCGGACGTGTCGATTCACCACCGATATCAATAATGCTGACTCCGGCATCAATCATCTGTTTGGCTCGTAAAAGTGCACGCTGTACAGTGGTGTATTGACCACCGTCAGAAAAAGAGTCTGGGGTCGTATTCAGTATTCCCATCACTTGAGGCTGGTCAAGCTGAAGCTGTTTGGTTGTGGTTTGAATTTTCATAAGCCTCTGAATATAGAATGGATTAACAAAGAATACGTTACCCCTATCACTCACTAAGCTCAAGAGTTATAGCAAAACGATAAATAACTTATTCACCGAAATGGCAATCCAAAACGTGTTCGCCAGTAAGTAAAAAACCCCGAACAAGTCGGGGTTTGATTAGTAGATAAAACGTTAATCTTTATCTTTGTGCTCTGAAGCTGGTGGAGTTTCCACATCAGATTCTGCAGAAGCGGTAGACTCTGGCTCAACATTATCTTGAGTGGCTCTAGCGGCCTGATCGGCCCAACCAGCAGGTTCACGAATCTCCGATTTACGAGCCATCAAATCATCAATCTGTCCTGCATCGATGGTTTCATATTTCATCAGTGCGTCTTTCATCGCGTGCATGATATCCATGTTTTTCTCAAGGATCTCACGGGCACGATCATAGTTACGGTCAATGATCTTACGAACTTCATCATCAATCAGCTTGGCAGTATCTTCAGAAACGTGCTTAGTTTGTGTCACACTACGACCTAAGAATACTTCACCTTCATCTTCTGCATAGAGAAGAGGACCGAGTTTCTCTGAAAAACCCCATTGAGTGACCATCTTGCGAGCAATCGCTGTGGCTCGCTCAATGTCATTCGAAGCTCCAGTAGAAACGTTATCAGCACCATAAATCAGCTCTTCAGCAAGACGGCCGCCATAAAGACTGGAGATCATCGATTCTAGATGTTGCTTAGACATGCTGACACGATCTTGTTCTGGTAAGTACATAGTCACACCCAACGCTCTTCCGCGAGGGATAATAGAAACTTTGTACACCGGATCATGTTCAGGGACTAAACGCCCAACAATCGCGTGGCCAGCCTCGTGATAAGCCGTTGATGCTTTCGTCTCTTCAGACATCACCATTGAGCGGCGCTCTGCACCCATCATGATTTTGTCTTTAGCCAGTTCAAACTCAACCATAGACACATTGCGTTTATTACCACGAGCCGCAAATAGTGCCGCTTCATTGACGAGGTTGGCTAAATCTGCCCCCGAGAAACCCGGTGTACCACGAGCAATCAACGACGGTTGCACATCATTCGCTAATGGGACTTTACGCATGTGAACTTTTAAGATTTGCTCACGACCACGAACATCAGGTAAACCAACGACAACTTGGCGGTCGAAACGGCCTGGGCGTAATAATGCAGGGTCCAATACATCAGGACGGTTAGTCGCGGCAATAACGATAACGCCTTCGTTACCTTCAAAACCGTCCATCTCAACCAACATTTGGTTTAAGGTTTGTTCACGTTCATCGTGACCACCGCCGACACCAGCACCACGCTGACGACCGACCGCATCAATTTCATCGATAAAAATGATACAAGGCGAGGCTTTTTTGGCTTGCTCAAACATGTCGCGCACGCGCGACGCACCAACACCGACAAACATTTCAACGAAGTCAGAACCAGAGATAGTGAAAAAAGGCACCTTGGCTTCACCAGCAATTGCTTTAGCCAGCAAGGTTTTACCCGTACCAGGGGGACCAACCATCAACACACCCGTTGGGATTTTACCACCCAACTTCTGGAATCGACTAGGATCGCGCAGATAATCAACCAATTCTTTGACGTCTTCTTTCGCTTCATCACAGCCAGCAACGTCAGTAAAATTCGTTTTAATCTGCTCTTCACTCATCATCCGAGCTTTACTTTTGCCGAAGGACATGGCGCCTTTGCCACCGCCGCCCTGCATTTGACGCATGAAGAAAATCCACACCCCAATCAGCAATATCATTGGGAACCAAGAGATAAAGATGGTTCCAAGCAGACTTTGTTCTTCTGGTGGTGTTCCTTGTACTCTTACGTTTTGATTAATCAGATCATCAAGCAGCTTTTGATCATATACCGGCATGTAAGTAACAAATCGACTGTTACTACCACGGCGAGTAAAGGTTATTTCGCTGTTCTTGAATTGAGCTTCCTGAATTTGGCCTTGACCAACTTCTTGTACGAATGTGGTGTAGTCCACTGTTCTTCCGCTGCTGTCACCAGGGCCAAAGCTCTGGAAAACCGACATCAGCACAACGGCAATAACCAGCCACAGTATTAGATTTTTTGCCATGTCACTCAAGGTGCAAGCCTCGCGATAACTAGTTGTAATTAAAGGTAGGGTACTACAGTTTGTAGGCTGTAGCTATAGTGTTAACTCTCACCGATAAAGGCAAATAGTTAACCTTTGTAACCAGTGGCAACAACATAAACCTCTCGAGAGCGTGCTCTTGAAGAATCTGGTTTACGAATTTTGACCGCCTTGAACATACTACGTACCTCTTGGACATAATGATCAAAACCTTCGCCCTGGAACACTTTGACCACAAAACTACCATTAGGGATAAGAACTTGTCGACACATATCTAATGCTAATTCGACCAGATACATCGCTCTTGGTTGATCCACTGAATTATTTCCGGCCATATTAGGAGCCATATCAGACATCACCACATCAACCATATCTGGTTGAATACGTTCGATTAATGCAGCCAGAACGCTCTCTTCTCGGAAGTCACCTTGTAAAAAAGAGACACCGGCAATCGAATCCATCGGCAAAATGTCACAAGCAATGACCTGTCCTGTATCGCCAACAATACTAGCCGCATATTGTGACCAGCCACCGGGCGCAGCCCCTAAATCAACGACAGTCATACCAGTACGCAGTAACTTATCCTTACTTTGGATCTCTTTTAGCTTAAAAATCGCACGTGAACGATAACCTTTCTTTTTTGCTTCATGAACATAGATGTCATCAAAATGCTCTTTCAACCAACGAGAAGAACTCGCGGAATGTTTCTGTTTACTCATTCGATACCTAACTAAGGTGCTTCTATTCGAGAAAGTCTTGTAGAAAATATAGTCTTCCTGAGTAGATGGCGCTAAAATGGTGGTTTTCAACCCTAATATTAATAAATTTGGTCGCGTAATGAATCTAAGCAACAAACAAAAGCAGCACCTGAAAGGATTGGCTCACCACTTAAACCCAGTAGTATTGATGGGTGCCAATGGCCTCACCGAAGCTGTTTTGGCAGAAATCGAAATTGCGCTTAACTATCATGAACTCATTAAAGTCAAGGTAGTATCAGAAGACCGTGAAACGAAACTATTGATTGTTGATGCGATCGTTCGTGAAACGGGTGCAGAAAAAGTCCAAGTCATTGGTAAAACCTTGGTCCTTTACCGCCCATCTGAGCAGCGTAAAATCGAATTACCCCGCAAATAAATTGCTCCGTTCGCTAAGTATGCGAGCCTCGCTACTTAAGCTTATAAAAAGGTCGCCTTGGGCGACCTTTTTATTGTTGTTTCTGTTAAACACTCGGTACACACTACGAAATACCTCTCGACGGTTGATCTCAATAGTGCCTCAGCTCGATTTACAGATAATCAACCTTGTCTATTTCAAAGACTTTATCACCGCCTGGGGTCGAGATGGTGACTTCATCACCTTCCATTTTACCAATTAACCCACGAGCAATCGGTGAACTGACTGAAATGCGTCCTGCTTTGATTTCCGCTTCATCATCACCCACGATTTGATAACGCTTCTCTTCATCAGTATCGACATCAATCAAGCTCACTGTCGAACCAAAAATCACTTTTCCTGTGTTTTCTATCTTTGCGATATCAATCACTTGAGCTACCGATAATTTATATTCGATATCGCGAATCTGAGCTTCGCAGATCCCTTGCTCTTCTCGAGCGGCATGATATTCGGCATTCTCTTTTAAATCACCTAATTCACGAGCTTCAGCAATCGCTTGAGTGATTTTTGGACGCAGCTTAAGTAGTCGCTCAAGTTCATCACGCAGCAATTTTTCACCGCGTACGGTCATTGGAACTTTTTCCATCTTATTACCTCTATGCCAAAACTATCTTTGGACAATACAAAACTACCCAACCCGATAAGGGGGTCAGGTAGTCGTCTTTGAATGCATACTTATCAGTGTAAACAAACATGACGATGAAATCATCCAAATTCAATCATTGCGATCAAAAATTGAGATTAGGCACAATGAGGTAAATTTAATGTGATCCATCCCACACACTCACCTGTCGAAAAAACATTCAAAATGACTAAAAAAATCTAAATAACCCACTTAGAAACAACGGTCAGACCAGCGGACAGAAACCTAAAAAGCAAATTAAAATCAAAGGTTTGATATTTTTTACATCGCAATAAAACACTGTTCATTACTGGAATTTATATCATTTTACTAACGGATAACGGAACTTTGCAGTTACAAAGGTAGACACGAATAGGTCGAATGTTTCACCTGTGAGTTCACTTCTTTGAAGTCACACGAGTAGAAACATTGGTTGTTCGTTGCACATATCAATGATTTGAACCATCGCTTTCAAACTTTGTTATGTCGCCGATAACAATTTATGGACAGTAAATTAGGACTTAATAAAATGAACAAAACTCTGATTGCTCTAGCAGTTTCAGCTGCTGCAATGACCGCTGGTGTTAATGCTGGTGAAATTTACAACCAAGATGGAACTTCGCTTGCGCTAGGTGGCCGCGCTGAAGCACGTCTATCTCTAAAAGATGGTAAAGCAGAAGATGCTTCACGTGTACGTATCAATGTATTAGGTAAAACTCAAATCAATGACAGCCTGTATGGCCTTGGCTTCTACGAAGGTGAATTCACTACAGCCGATAAAGGCGGAGATGTTGATAGTAACAGCAACAGCCTAACTAACCGTTACGCTTTTGCTGGTATCGGCGGTGATTTTGGTCTAGTGACTTACGGTAAAAATGACGGCGCACTAGGTGTGATCACTGACTTTACCGATATCATGGCTTACCATGGTAACAAAGCGGCTTATAAACTGACCGTTGCTGACCGTGCTGACAACATGCTGACTTACGCAGGTCAATTTGATGATCTTGCAGTAAAAGCGAGCTACCGTTTTGCTGACCGTGTAGAAGACACAAACGCAGATAAATTTGCTGATAATAACCAAGATGGTTACTCACTTTCAGCTATCTACACATTTGCTGACACTGGCTTTGCTGTTGGTGCTGGTTACGCCGATCAAGACAAAGCTGATCAGTGGATGCTAGCCGCCTCTTACGCGATCAACGATTTGTACTTTGCTGGTACTTATGTTGATGGCCAAGATAAGAGTGGTGCAGATAAAGAAGACTTTACTGGTTATGAGCTAGCCGCTAAATACACTATGCAACAAACTGTATTTACGACTTCTTACAACTACTTAAAATCTAAAGAAGCAGGCGTTAAAGAAGACTTAGCTGACAGCATTGCTATCGATGCAACTTACTTCTTCAAGCCTAACTTCCGTTCTTACATCTCATACAACTTTAACCTGCTAGATTCAGATAAAGTAGGTAAGATGAAAGCTGAAGATGAGCTAGCTCTCGGTCTACGTTACGACTTCTAAGTCGTCTTAATTACGCATCATCATGCTTAATTAACACTCCAAACGCCTGCGCACTAGCAGGCGTTTTATTCTCTGGTTATACTGCCTTCCTGTTTGATTGATTGTCGATCGTTTATGCATTGTCTATGGCGCTACCTTTCTTCTATTTTTATATTGCTTTACCTGTTTATCGTACCCCATGTTTGGGCCGATTTTGAGCAAGCAAAAGCACAACTGCCAACGGGCACTCGCAGCGGTTTAGTCAGCCAATTACTCAATGAACAACAAACCGTTAATCAATACACCGATGGGTATTTCCCGCCTGCCAGCACCTTAAAAATCATTACGGCTTTGGCGAGCCAACTCGAACTCGGTGAACAATTTCGTTTTACCACCGAGTTACGTGCTGATAACCATCAGCTAGCCTTGATTTTTTCTGGCGATCCAACCTTAACGACGGCCAACTTACGTCAATTATTCAGTCAGTATCGTTCTAAACACGGCCGCAAGATTAGCGGAGATATCTGGCTTGATATCAGTCAATTCAGTGGTTATCAACGAGCGGTAGGCTGGCCTTGGGATAGCCTTGGCGTGTGTTATAGCGCTCCGGTCAGCGCGGTTAATCTTGATGGCAACTGTATTCAAGCGTCGATTTATACCCAAGATAACGGTTCTACTCGAGTTTATGTTCCCCCTCATTACCCGGTTCATGTCAGTAGTGAGGCTAAAACGGTCTCTCAAGCTCTGCAGCAAAGCTTACATTGTGATTTAGAGTTAATCGCCACGCCTAACAATCACTATCAACTATCAGGCTGTTTAGCGGAACGTGAGCAACCACTACCGCTTCGCTTTGCCGTACAAAATCCTGAACTCTACGCTCAACGCGTCATTCATCAACTGCTACGACAACTTGGCATCCATTTAGAAGGCGATATAAAAATCGGTCAGCCTCCAGAAATACAGACTATGGCGAGCATTGCAATACATCGCTCGGCAGCACTGCCTGAACTGCTCAAAATCATGCTGCAAGACTCGGATAACTTGATTGCTGACTCTCTCACCAAAACCTTAGGCCAGCACTTTTTCTTGCAGCCCGGAAGCTTTGCTAATGGCACTGAAGCCATGAAACAAATTATTTTTGCCAACACCGGAATTGACTTGCAAGATGCTCAGTTAGTCGATGGTTCTGGGTTATCACGTAATAACCGCTTACGCTTAGAGTCGATGCGTCAGATCCTTGCCTACTTGGCTGCTCACGATCAGCAATTATCGTTATTGAGTTTGCTACCAACGGCCGGAGAGAGTGGAACTTTACTCTATCGTCGTAGTATGCGTCATAGTAGCGTACGAGGTCAGCTTATCGCCAAAAGTGGCTCGTTATACGGCACACATAACATGGCGGGTTTTGTTATCAATGAGCAAGGTAAACCACTAAGCCTATTTATTCAGTACGTGACGGATTATTTCCCATCCACTGCCAATGCTCACTTACCGATAGAACCACCCATTACCCAATTTGAGCTACGTTTCTATCAAGATGTGATTAACATGGCTCACGGCCAATAAACAAAAAGCGCCATTAGGCGCTTTTTGTTTATTGAGGATAACTCATGCTTTGGCAACATCAAAGCTTGTCAAAAATCATGACTCAATGGTTACTCGCGCGAACTTACGTTTACCAACTTGATAGACATAAGTTCCGACCGCTGGAATGCACTTCGCATCATCGAGCTTTTCACCGTCTTGCTTAGCCGCGCCTTGTTTCACCATACGCATCGCATCCGAAGTTGAGCCCACCAGCCCAGCCTCTTTGAGTAAGTTAGCAATCGCGATTCCTTGAGCAAAGGTAAACTCTGGCATTTCATCAGGTAGAGCACCTTTTTGAAAACGATTAATGAATTCTTGTTCTGCCGCATCAGCGTCCGCTTGTGAATGGAAACGAGCGATGATCTCTTTAGCCAGTAGAATTTTAACGTCTCTTGGGTTAGCACCGTTTGCCACATCGGCTTTAAATTGCTCGACTTCCGCTAAAGGACGGAAAGACAACAATTCATAATAACTCCACATCAAATCGTCAGAGATTGACATGATCTTACCAAACATTTCGCTTGGCGCTTCGCTTACCCCAATATAGTTGTGCGCGGACTTAGACATTTTCTTTTCGCCATCTAAGCCAACCAGTAGTGGCATCATCAATACTACTTGAGGCTTCTGACCATGTGATTTTTGCAGCTCTCGTCCCATCAGCAAATTAAACTTCTGATCCGTGCCCCCTAATTCAACATCGGTTTCCATCGCAACGGAATCATAACCTTGCAGTAAAGGGTACATAAACTCATGAATGGCAATCGGTTGACCGCCTGTGTAGCGCTTTTTAAAATCATCCCGTTCCAACATTCGCGCTACAGTTTGGTTAGCGGCAAGTCGGATCATCCCTTCAGCACCGAGCTCAGACAGCCATTCAGAGTTAAACTGAATTTTCGTTTTTGCCGGATCAAGGATCTTAAACACTTGCTGCTTATAAGTCTCCGCGTTACGTAGAACATCTTCGCGCGTCAACGGCGGACGAGTGGTATTTTTACCGGTTGGGTCACCGACCATTCCCGTAAAGTCACCAATCAAGAAAGTAACATCATGGCCTAAATCTTGGAAAGTGCGCAGCTTGTTTAAGATCACCGTATGACCTAAATGAATATCTGGTGCTGTTGGATCTGCCCCAAGCTTAATCCGCAAAGGACGACCTTCTTTCAGTTTTGCGATTAATTCCTCTTCTGGAATTAACTCTTCAACACCACGCTTAATCTCAGCTAACGCCGCTTCAATACTCGCCATTCTTGTTCACTCCCACAGATTTGGCAAAAATTTAATAGTTTGACATCTTACTTGAATAGCGATGCCTTTTGAAACCAGTTAGACTAACCAAATAACGATTTTATTCACGAATGATTGAACGAACACGAGTATGCTAGCGATTTTTGCTCGTCTTCCCTGGGTGCATCAGGCATGTATTGCCTTTTTTAGTGCGGTGATTGTTATCGCGTTATTTTTCCTCCCGGATCAGGAAGCATTAAGAAACCACCCAGAGCGACTCCAAATTGGTCGTCACTATCCTTTGACTATTGACCGGGAAGCATTAGCTCCAGGTAGTACGGTATTGCCTTCCGCTTTACTCCGCTGGGAAACGCATAAAGTGAATTCGGGAGAAAGTGCAGCACTTCTTTTTCAACGTCTTGGCCTCTCCGCTCGCTTATTGCATGAATTAACGTCCAGTGATCCACAAATCAACCAGCAATTGAGTCGTTTACGTCCCGGTGATGAGTTGCAATTTGGGTTTGATGACAATAACCAATTGATTCAACTTAAACGGCGTATTACGCCTTATGAAACTTTTGATATCACGCGCACCGATTCTGGTTTTTCTGCTCGGTTTGATAAGAAAGAGGTTTTTTATCAATACAATTACGCTCAAGCGGAAATCACCTCAAACTTTTGGAATGCGGCAAGAGGAGCGGGCTTAACAGCTAACCAAATTATGGAATTAGCGGGCATTTTGGGTTGGGATATCGATTTTGCGTTAGATATTCGCTCAGGAGATCATTTTCGCTTACTGTTTGAAGAGAAAATAGTCGAAGGTGAAGTCGTGGGGCGAGGGCGAATCATCGCCACTCAATTTACTAACCAAGGCACAACCTTTACGGCCATTTTGGATGATCATACTGGGCAGTATTACGATGAAACTGGCCGAGCAATGAAAAAAGCGTTTCTACGTGCACCGCTGGATTTTCGGCGCGTATCATCAAACTTCAACCCTCGCCGCCTTCATCCAGTTACAGGCCAACTAAGGGCACATCGAGGTACAGACTACGTTGCGCCTGTAGGCACCCCAATTTGGGCCGCTGGTGACGGCGTGGTTGAACGCTCTAGCTATAACCAATTTAATGGTCATTATGTCTTTATTCGCCACAGTAATACCTATTTAACCAAATACCTCCACCTAACTCGACGCACAGTGAAGACCGGAGAGCGGGTTCGGCAAGGTCAAGTGATTGGTACATTAGGTGGAACCGGACGAGTCACAGGCCCTCATTTACACTACGAATTTCTGGTTAATGGCGTTCATAAAGATCCACGCACCGTCGATCTTCCTCAATCAAAATCCTTGACCGGACAAGCAAAAGCAACATTTTTAGCTAATGCTAAAATTCGCCTTGATACCTTATCGCGTTATGGGCAATTACTCTACGCAACTCCTTAACCCTACAAAAAAGCCCTTATTGATATCATAAGGGCTTTTTAATCTGGATGGTTCTCTAACACAGATAGATTTTAAACGCTAAATGACGCCCCACAACCACAGGTCGTTGTCGCATTAGGGTTATTAATGAAAAAGCGCGAGCCGTCTAACCCATCGGTATAATCCACCACACCGCCAATCAAATACTGTAAACTCATTGGGTCAACCACTAAAGTAACGCCACTATTTTCGATGGTGGTATCCCCCTCGTTAACACTTTCGTCAAACGTAAAACCATATTGAAAACCGCTACAGCCGCCACCAGTAATATAAACACGCAATTTCAACTGGGGATTTTCTTCTTCTTCAATTAATGTGCGTACTCGCGTTGCAGCGGCATCAGAAAAAGTTAAGGGTACATTGACTTCGCTCACGACGACCTCTCTCATTGGTGTCAATACTCATTACTTGTTGATGAGCATGTTTATTTTTTCTAATCTGATGATTATCTAATACCTGACTGTTTCGTTCAAGTATTAGCCGAACAATCTCACCACTCCAGTCATTCCTCTTCCACCAAATCGTAGGCATTCAGGGAAAAAACGATAAGCATCTATCGCCGTGCAAGAGTAATGATTTTTATCAGCAATGCCACCATTTTGCACTGAGTAGACCGATAAATGTTATAAATTGAGGGAAAAGATTTCGTCTCATCACTGAGCAGCGTACAATGCTCCACGCAATGAATCTTAGGGTAGATTAATCTTTCAACGTCAACGTTTATTCGATAGAGCGATCAAAAAACGAAGCGTTGCCGCTGGATGATAAGCCGTTTTATTCCCATGAATATAGCGAGATTGAGCGACACAAATACCGCCAACGCAGCCATAGTTTGCCGTGGGCAAAGTATAAACTGGCTGATATCGCGACGAGAGGATTACGCTTTATCATCGCTTTTAGGGTAAACATATCCTCAGCGACAAAGGTCTACATGCCCTAACCAATATTAAGAGGAATTCTCAATGACCAAATCAGAAGATCTGTATCAAAAGGCGCAAATCAAAATCCCAGGCGGCGTTAATTCTCCGGTGCGCGCTTTTAGCGGTGTAGGTGGCTCACCCATTTTTATCGACCGTGCTGATGGCGCACTGATTTTTGATGCCGATGGTAAAGCCTACATTGATTATGTTGGCTCATGGGGCCCAATGATCCTTGGTCATAATCATACCGTGATCCGCGATGCCGTGATCCATGCCGCTCAGCGAGGTCTCAGCTTTGGCGCGCCGACGGAAATGGAAATCACTATGGCAGAATTGGTCTCTGAACTGGTCCCTTCCATGGAACAGTTGCGCATGGTCAGTTCTGGCACAGAAGCAACCATGAGTGCCATTCGTTTAGCTCGCGGTTATACCGGACGGGATAAAATCCTAAAGTTCGAAGGCTGTTACCACGGCCATGCCGATAGCCTATTAGTCAAAGCCGGTTCAGGAGCCTTAACCCTCGGCCAACCGAGCTCACCAGGCGTTCCCGCTGATTTCGCTAAACACACACTCACTGCCCGCTTTAATGATTTACAATCCGTACGTGAGCTGTTCGCGGCGCATCCTGGTGAAATTGCCTGTATTATCGTTGAGCCAGTCGCGGGGAATATGAACTGCATTCCTCCAGTAGCTGGCTTCCATGAAGGTTTACGTGAAATCTGTGATCAAGAAGGCGCGTTATTGATTTTTGATGAAGTAATGACTGGCTTTCGCGTTGCCCTTGGAGGAGCACAAGCTCACTACAATATCCACCCCGACTTAACCACTTTAGGTAAAGTGATTGGCGGAGGAATGCCTGTGGGAGCTTTTGGTGGTCGTAAAGAAATCATGCAATACATTGCTCCAACAGGCCCCGTCTATCAAGCAGGTACGCTTTCAGGCAATCCGATTGCCATGGCAGCGGGTTACGCTTGTCTGTCGCTATTAAGACAAGAAGGTAATGAGAAAAATTTAGCCGCTAAAACCAAACAACTGGCCGATGGCTTTAAACAGCTCGCTGATAAGCACGCTATTCCATTGGTCGTTAATCAGGTCGGTGGCATGTTCGGCTTCTTCTTTACCGACCAACCCAGCGTAACCTGCTACGAAGAGGTAGCAAAATGCGATATTGAACGTTTCAAACGCTTCTTCCACTTAATGTTAGGATACGGTGTTTATCTTGCGCCATCAGCATTTGAAGCTTGCTTTACCTCTTTAGCCCACGGTAGCCGAGAAATAGAAGCTACTTTAGAAGCCGCTGACCGCAGCTTCGCTCAGTTAGCTCAAGAAGGGTAATTAACATATATCGGATTTAACTTATTGAACTGAGGGGTATTGATTTTTCGCCATGCCATTGATTGCGAATATTCAACACCCCTACTATGTAGGCAGAAAATCCACAACGTCTACTGCCGTTAGTGCCAAAAAAACATCACTAATATGGCAAGTGAAGCAAGCAAAATCATCGTCCAAGGTATACGTTGAACCAATGAGGTTTTCGTCGCGCAGCAAGATTTCTTTTCACAACAACCCATTTTTATCTCTCCCATTGCCCAAATACGCAATTCAAGCCATTATAGACAGTGTCACAACGAAATCGAAACTAACTCTATGTCATTTATCTGTTTATGACGATGGTGTTAGTAAATAGATAATGGTTCTAATGATTCTGTCCATCGCTCACTGATATCCGACATCCTGACATAGAAAATCAACCAGTAGAAAGGGGCCACTAGCGTGTCCGATAAAACTAGACTTACCGTCAACCATTGGGTCTTGATTGGCGTATTATGCATCGCCGTATTCAGCTGTTATCAACTGATTGAACCTTATAGTAATGCGATCATGATGGCATTTATTCTATCGCTATTGATTTTCCCGATTCATCAACGCTTAGAATATCGTCTAGCTCAGAAAAAAAATCTTACTGCCCTACTCTCGTGTATTATTTTGACGTTTATTATTGTGATACCGTCGATATTGGTTTTTTCAGCCATCGTCCAACAAGGTGCTCGCTTTGCACAAACGCTCTATCACTGGGGGAATGAAGGTGGCATTCAAACGGCGCTTAGTCACCCTTTGATCATTAAAACACTTACGTTTACCAACCAATATCTCCCCTTTCATGAAGTAACACCTCAGCAAATCGCCCAAAAAACCGCTCAATTCGCCACCTCTTTCGGCAGCAGTCTGGTGACCATTAGCGCCAAAATCGTTGGTGACGTCACGCATTTAGTCATGAACTTTTTCTTAATGCTGTTTGTGCTGTTTTTCCTGCTCCGCGATCACGATAAGATCATTAATGTACTGCGACACATCTTGCCGTTATCCCGTAGCCAAGAAGACAAATTACTGCATGAAATCCAGCAGGTATCGAAATCCGCTATCATGGGGTCATTTCTTACTGCCATAGCCCAAGGCGTAGCGGGTGGATTTGCGATGTGGATCGTCGGCTTACCCGGACTGTTTTGGGGGACCATGATGGGCTTCGCCTCTTTTATTCCTTTAATTGGCACCGCCTTAATTTGGATCCCAGCTACCCTCTATTTGTTTATTATTGGTGACACCGCTTGGGCATTGTTCTTATTAATCTGGAGTATTGCCATTGTTGGTTCGATTGATAACTTATTGCGTCCCCTGCTGATGCAAGGCAGCGCAGGCATGAATACCTTAATGATCTTCTTCTCACTATTGGGAGGGATCCAGCTCTTTGGTTTGATAGGACTTATCTACGGACCACTGATTTTTGCGATTACTATTGTCCTGTTTAACCTCTATGAAGAAGAATTTGCGAGCTTTTTAAATCAAAAAGACCGCCACTAAAGCGCTTCAAGCCAAGCGCTGATTATGCGAAAATTGCGCTCTTTGCCGTTCACCACGAGTTTTTTATGTCACATTACACAGCCCCAAGTCAGATCACGCAGCGTCAATTCGCTTATTTCGCAGGCAAAAAAGTCTTGGTTGCCGGGGAGGTGGAAGATAGCTTTCCCATCGAGTTAAGCAAACACTGCGACGCAGTGACCGTTTTTACTACCCACTATGGCTATTATCGTCAATTACAGACCTCTTCTGCCGTGAAAAGTTATTTTGGCGCAGAGTTGACTGCCGACATTACGGCTGACTTGTTGCTGATTTATTGGCCAAAAGCAAAACTGGAAGCGCAATTTTTACTCGCCATGTTGTTGGCTAAACTGCCTGCACAGTGTGAAGTCATCGTCGTGGGAGAAAACCGCTCAGGAATAAAAGCCGTCGAAAAACTGTTTGCCCCTTATGGCACGATAAAAAAATACGATTCTGCTCGTCGTTGCTCATTCTATTGGGGACAATGTACACAACCTGTTGCTGCTTTTGATTTAGAAGATTGGTTTAAATCTTATACCGTTCATTACCAGCAACACACACTGACTATCCGCAGCCTACCAGGCGTATTTAGCCACGGTGAATTCGATTTAGGCAGTCAACTTCTGCTTGATAGCTTGCCCTCCCTGCAAGGCAAAGTACTTGATTTTGGTTGCGGTGCTGGCGTTTTGGGCTGTGTGATGAGTATACTTAATCCAGAGATTCAACTCGAAATGTGTGATATCAGCGCCCTCGCAATTCACTCCAGCCAAGCGACATTAGCGGCGAATGGCCTAACGGGACGAGTCTTTGCTTCCGATGTTTATTCAGATACTGGCCAAGATTATCAATCGATTGTCACTAATCCACCCTTTCATTCAGGGCTAGACACCAGCTATCGAGCTACGGAAACCTTATTACAGCAAGCCCCCAATCATTTGACCGCGTCTGGTCAACTGTTTGTCGTTGCTAATAATTTCCTCAAATACCCACCATTAATAGAACAAGCATTCGGTAATTGTGTGACGCTAAATAAGACGGGTAAATTCTCAATTTATCACGCCCAAAAATAAGCTTACCGTCCGTAAATTGCCGTTTTTAACGACAATTTACGGAAGTAACATCAAAAAATTGCGCCCACCGACACGGTTTACTGTCAACTTACTTGTCAAAGTAAAAAAACACGTTAATTTCGTTATTTCATACACGTCACTTTATTCAATTTTCTCACTAAGGCTTTGTTGACTGTGAGCACTATGACAAATAACCCTTTGTTTAGATTTAAGTTTCATCGACAACATAAATTTAAACGTCTACAAAACACTCTGATGTTAGCGTTTCTGGCAGTCAGCCTCACTCCGCTAACGGTAACAGCCTTGTTCTTTCTTCATTCACACAGTAAAGACTTACAAGAACAAAGTACCTCACATCTCATTTCTGTACGAGATACCAAGCAGCAACAAATTATCGATTATCTCAGCGCCAAAGAGTCTGAAGTGATGGGATTTGTTCGTTCAGAACTTGCCTATGCCAGCGGTGGACGTTTTTACGGTTTGGTTAATGCCTTTCAACGATTAGGGGAAAATATTGAGCAAGCGCGTCTGCACGCTCAACAACGCTATATCCCCGGTTCTGGCGATCAAATCAGAACCTCTATTTTACCTAAATCAAGTAGTTACGCAGGTAGTGAACGTTATCGTCTACTGCACAAACGTTACCATGCAAGTTATCTAGAGCTACTGAAACGGTCTGACTTTGACGATATTCTGATCGTCGATCTACAGGGTAATGTGGTCTATTCAATTTTCAAGCATGCGTATTATGGCACGAATCTACTCAGCGATAATCCGCAGAACTCACCTCTCGGACGAACCTTCCAACAACTGGAACAGCAAGTGACTGAGCAACGTAAGGTCAATGAAGACTATACCCCTGTCATTGTGTCTGATTTTGCTGAATACAATGGACGCCAATATGCTTGGATGGGCGCCCCAATTATTCAACAAGGCTATCTTCACAGTTATGCCATGTTCCGTCTGCCGAATAATGGCATCACCAAATTAATTGCCGATCATAATCAAGACTCAGCCAAAAGGACGTTATTGGTTGGCCAAGATCACCGTTCTCGCACGCTGGCTTATCAACAAGCCGATGTGGATACCAGCAGTGAAGTGATTCAGTTGGCACTCAATGGCTCGCGCTCGGTCACAACCTATGAGAATACGCTCGGTGAAAAACAGATTGCCGCTTATGCGCCGATTCATTTGCAAAATCTCAATTGGGCTTTAGTTGTCGAACTCCCTGAAAAAGAAGCCTTTGCCCGAGTAAGACAACTGGAAAAATTATTTATTTTCGCGATGTTAACGGCGATCATCTTAGTAGTCATCGCTTCTCACTATCTCTCTAACTTTATTACTCTCCCTTTACTCAAACTCACTTGGGCAGCAGAACGCGTCTCCGCCGGTGATTTGGATCAACCGATCATTCATACTCAACGGCGTGATGAAATTGGCCGTTTGGCAGTTAGTTTTGAAAGAATGCAACGCTCGATCCGTGAAAAAATCCAACTGATCAAATCACAAAATATTGAGTTAGAAGATAATATCCAGCTGATTCGTAAACAAAATGATGAACTGCAATTAGCCAACAAACTTAAAGATGAGTTTTTAGCGACCACATCACATGAGCTACGTACTCCATTACACGGCATGATAGGCATTGCTGAAGCTTTGACTTCCGGTGCGAATGGGCCAATCAGCGCAGCCCACCGCTATCAACTCGACATTATTATCAGTAGCGGTCAACGTCTTGCCAATCTTGTTGATGATTTACTCGATTATCACAAGATGCGTTATGGTCATCTCGATATCGAAACTCAAGCCGTTAATCTCTCCAATGCGACCAGAATGGTACTTGAGCTGTCTCACCATTTACTGGGAAAAAAAACGCTACGAATTATTAACCAAATTGCCGATCAGCCATTATGGGTATCGGCTGATGCTCAGCGACTTGAACAGGTACTGTATAACCTGATTGGTAATGCGATTAAATATACCTCTGAAGGAAAAATTGTTATTTCAGCTACCCCAATGGAGCATCAAGTTAGAGTCCAAGTGGTCGATACTGGACAAGGCATTCCTGCTGAGCAATTAGAACATATTTTTGAACCGCTCATTCAAGCCGGGCACGATAGCAGCCGTTATCGTCAAGGTGCTGGTTTAGGATTGACGATTAGCCGCCAATTAATTGAATTAATGCAAGGCTCCTTGTACGTCAGTAGCCAGCCGATGGTCGGCACCACCTTTAGTTTTACGCTGCCACTCGCGACTTCACAACAAATCGCTCAAGCGCAGCGCAGTCAAATTGCTCATTTTCAAGCACCGGAATTATCCTCGATTGACGATCTCACTCAACCGCAACAACCAGAAAACCCACAAGGTCCTCTACTGCTGATTGCCGATGATGAGCCGGTTAACCTGCGTGTATTAGACAGTTTTTTACGTCTAGAGGGCTATCGTGTCCGAACAGCACTTGATGGCCATGAGGTTATCGAAGCGATTGCCAAAGAGAAACCTGAACTGTTACTGCTCGATGTGATGATGCCCGGCATGAGTGGTTATCAGGTCTGTGAGCAATTAAGAGAGCAGTACGATCATGCGCAACTACCCATTATAATGCTAACCGCATTAACCCAAAGTGATGATCGGATCAGAGGCTTTGCCGCTGGCGCCAATGACTATTTATCAAAACCTTTTAATAAACAAGAACTCGCCGCTCGAATTAAAGCTCACTTAAGCGCCAGTAAAGCAGAGCAACGCCGTATTGAAAATGCTCAACTTCAAAAAGAGCTCAAACAACGAGCGATGGTCGAAGCCAGTTTACTCGAAACTCAAGGCCGACTATTAGAGCAACTGGATTCAGCGCCAGAAGCGATTTTGTGTTTACGAGAAGACAATAAAATCCGCTTTGCCAATGAGGCGGCCTGTAAGCTATTTAAACGCAGCCAAGATCAACTCAAACGCTCTAACGCCGAAGAGTTGATTGCCCCTAAATATTTACTGGTTGAGCAAGAGCATTATTGCGGGAACATCGATATTTATATCGATGATGTCAGACAACACCTCTCCGCTGATGTGCTTCGCTTACCGGAAGGAAGCAGTTTTAAAACGATGTACATTTTTAATGTCGGTGGAAATCTTAACGCCAATCGTATCCATCAACTGGAAACCGCCGTCGACGCGTTATCAAGCTATGCTTTTGCTGGTGATAAAGACAAACTTCAGCAGTTAAAAGAGCTAGGAGGTGAATTTACTCGCATCGCAGAAAAAGTGGCCGGAGAAACCCCATCAAAACAGGCGTTAATGCGCGCCGTGTTGGTTGATGCGATGACGAGCGCTCTCGACTACTGGGAAAAAGTCACAGGACAAAGTAAGTTTACTTTTGCTGAACAAAGTGGATTATGGCGCGTCTATTTAGATCGTAGTACTTTGCAAACTCGAACGTTGGATAAGTACTTACGTATTGAAACGCTACCCAAAACGCCTCGCTGGCGCACGGTGCTGAACTCTCTTGACTACATATTGGAACACTGTCAGGAGCAAGGCCCAGAGCGAACCTACATCGAAGTACAACGAGATAAATTACAGCAATTGTTAACGAGCGATTAAGCGCTACTGCACTGGCTAATATTTGATGTCTCAACAATCACGGCCCTTTATCAAACAAGCCTATTTAAATAGGCTTGTTTGAATTCTCAATCACTTATTGGTATCTACAGTATGATGACCGCAATCCCCCGACTAATGGCCACCAACTCAATCATCATCAAGCTAACGTTCGTTGATTTTCTTATCAAAACAACCCTCTGATTTATCTCTCTATACCTATAATTTTGCCGTTAAATAGGCAACCAATTCAGTGTTGCACCTTGTTTAACTGGCTAATAAGTCAAGTTTGCGAAGATAATCACAACAATTTGCCAGATTTAATTTATGAAGTGAAATTTCTATTTTTAACACCAGTGAGCAAGGTCTCAGTAAATAAAAAAACCAGATGATGCTATATATATAAAGGCAATGAAAGATAGTAACCACTTACAAATTGGCGGCATGATTGACTCATTTGCGAAGTGAATCACTGTTTACTATTTCAACACTCATGAGGCAATTAGATTCATTTTAACAAAACTGACGTCAAGTAAGAGTATTTTGACGTTTTTAACGGGAATTAGAATTGATAATTTTCCTTGTAAGGTGTTTCCTTACCTCTGTCAACGACCTACAGGCCACTCATGCCATTGAGCTTTGACTTAATGAACATCATGAGGTGGGTCATTGCCGAGTGTTAATCCGATGATGACATTCAAACCCTATTCATATCCGTATGTGAAATGAAAGCAAATAGTAAGGAACAGCTATGCTTGCCAATATAAAAAAAACTGCCCTAGCCGCTGCCGTAATTACTGCAGCCGCAACCGTGTCAACTCCAGCGTTTGCACGCAGTGAGTTGACCATCGTACCCGATTTTTACCCAACCATGGTGCGCAACTTTAACCCTTACCTTGCCACGAATTTAAGAACAACCACTGACTTCATTTATGAACCATTGGTCATTTTTAATGAAATGCACGGTAATACTCCCGTTATGCGTTTAGCCGAAAACTTCTCCATGTCTGACGATTTAATGAGTGTCACTTTCGATATTCGTAAAGGCGTCAAATGGTCAGATGGTAAGGGCTTTAGCGCGAACGACGTCATCTTCTCATTCAATCTAGTGAAAGAAAAACCTGAACTAGATCAACGCGGTATCAATAAGTGGGTCACCAGCGTTGAGAAGATTAATGACTACAAAGTGCGTTTTCGTTTGAGTGAAGCTAACTCCAACGTTCCTTATGAAATTGCTCAAGTACCGATTGTTGCTCAACATATCTGGAAAGATGTCAAAGAGCCAACGACATTCACTAACCAAAACCCGGTTGGTACTGGTCCATTTACCGAAATTGATACCTTTACTCCACAACTTTACATCCAGTGCCGCAACCCGAATTACTGGGACGCAGCAAGCTTAAAAGTCGATTGTTTACGCGTGCCACAAATTGCCAATAACGACCAATTATTGGGACAAATTATTAACTCTGAGCTTGACTGGACATCCTCATTTGTTCCCGATATCGATCGTACTTACGCGGCGGCCAATCCAAATCACCACTACTGGTATCCAGCGGCAGGAACACAAGCGTTTATGATTAACTTCAAAAACGCCGATCCTGCGAAAAAAGAAGCACTGACTAACGTTGATTTCCGTCGCGCCTTCTCAATGGCACTGGATCGTCAAACCATCATTGATATCGCCTTCTATGGTGGTGGTACGGTCAATGATTTTGCTTCTGGTCTTGGCTACGCGTTTGAAGCATGGTCAGATAAAGCGGTACACGATAAGTATAAAGGCTTCAATACCTACAATGTCGAAGGTGCCAAAGCGCTACTCGCCAAAGCTGGCTTTAAAGATATTAATGGTAATGGTTTTGTCGAAACACCATCAGGTAAAACCTTTGAGTTGTTAATTCAATCGCCTAATGGCTGGACCGATTTTAATAACACCGTTCAGCTAGCCGTTGAACAGTTACAAGAAGTGGGCATTAGAGCTCGAGCACGTACGCCTGAGTTTGCAGTTTATAACCAAGCCATGCTCGAAGGTAACTACGATGTCGCTTATACCAACTACTTCCATGGTGCCGATCCTTACACTTATTGGAATAGTGGTTATAACTCAGCGCTACAGTCTGGTGATGGAATGCCGCGTTTTGCTATGCATTTCTTCAAAAATGAAGAGCTTGACCGTCTTCTAAACAGCTTCTACAAAACCGCAGACCGTAATGAACAGCTAGCTATTGCTCACAAGATCCAAAAGATCATCGCTGAAAATCAAGTCACCGCTCCTGTTTTGTCTGGTGCTTGGATGTACCAATATAACACCACGCGCTTTACTGGCTGGTGGAACGAAGAAAATCCAAAAGGCCGTCCAAGTATTTGGGCTGGTATCCCAGAGCGTTTACTACATGTACTGGATTTAAAACCCGTTAAGTAAACGTTGATTGCTGCGGCGCATTCGTTGCGCCGCTCTTGAAAATCCCCTCTCTTATTAATGATAAGTATGGCGCGTGTCGTCAGGGGATTTCTCGCTCTCAACTTTCTGTGAGCGACCTGAATAATATAACCAAACGGCTTGGAGTTGCAGCTAGCCAACATTACCGCAACTTCAAATAGCACGGGGTTATCAGGATGACTGGGTGAGTAAGGGGTAAGTTATGGGATATTTTTTAAGACGTTTGTCATTTTATTTTGCGGCGTTGCTGGTTGCAGCAACCCTCAATTTTATTATACCGCGAGCCATGCCCGGAGATCCGGTGACCATGATGTTCGCACACGCAACCGCACAAGTAACACCAGAACGAATTGAAGCCATGAGACAACTGCTTGGCTTTGTTGATGGACCGATTTGGGTTCAATATTTTACTTATATGAAAAGCATCCTCAGTTGGGAACTCGGGACATCGATCAAATTCTATCCATTAAGTGTTAATGAGCTTTTAGCGGGTGCTTTTGGTTGGTCACTATTCCTTGCTGGCACAGCGGTGATTATTTCATTTTCGATTGGCTCTATCCTCGGCATCTTTGCTGCTTGGAAACGAGGCAGTTACTACGACTCTTTTGTGACCCCTGGGATGCTGGTGATTCAAGCGGTTCCCCAAGTGGTTATTGCCATGCTCGCCATGTACACCTTTGCTATCGGCTTAAGATGGTTTCCAACTGGTTACGCTTACACACCAGGTACCATTCCAGATTGGACAAGCTGGGCCTTTATTAAAAACGTAGGATTTCACGCTGTACTGCCTTTGCTTTGTGCCTCAATCGTGCAAATAGGTGGCTTCTTAGTCAACATGCGCAACAACATGATTAACTTGTTGGCTGAAGATTACATCACGATGGCGAAAGGCAAAGGACTCAGTGAAAACCGAGTCGTTTTTAACTACGCCGCTCGTAATGCACTATTACCCAGCGTCACCGCTCTTTCAATGTCACTCGGCATGGCGATAGGTGGTCAATTAATTATTGAGATTATCTTCAACTACCCCGGCCTTGGTACGGTTTTGTTCAACGCGATCACCGCGCGAGATTACCAAGTTTTGCAAGGCCAATTGATCATCATGACGCTCTTTATGCTGTTCTTTAACTTACTCGCCGACATGCTTTATGTTGTGCTCGACCCGCGTTTACGCCGGGGAGGTAAATAATTATGCAAGCACTCGTGAAACTTCTTCGTGGTAATAGAATGGCAATGATCGGGGTGATCATTCTTAGCCTCTTCCTGCTAATGGCCATTTTTGCACCATTAATTACCCAACATGCGCCAGATAAACGGACAGGAAATCCACATGAATACCCAAGCTTTATCGTCAAAGCCGCAAAAGCTAATCCAGACGGTTGGATAGCGACTAATCTGGGTAACGATCGTCGAACTTTGGCAATGTCCAAAAAAGAGAACCATGTGCTCGGCACTACCCGTATGGGACGAGATGTGTGGGCGCAAGTGGCCTATGGAGCAAGAGTATCACTGGCGGTCGGTTTTGGTGCTGGGATCACCGTATGCTTTTTAGCGACTATTATTGGCGTCTCTGCGGGTTACTTTGGTGGAAAAATCGATGATTTTCTCACTGCAGCGATGAACATCATGCTGGTTATCCCCCAATACCCCTTGCTGTTTGTTGTTGCCGCCTTCATTGGTCAGGCAGGCCCACTCACCATAGCGCTGATTATCGGTTGTACCTCCTGGGCTTGGGGCGCTCGAGTCGTGCGAGCACAAACCATGGCACTGCGTGAAAAAGAGTTTGTTAAAGCTGCAGAAGTGCTTGGTGAGTCTTCTTGGCGGATCATTTTCGTCGAAATTCTTCCTAACCTGATTTCGATTGTTGGGGCAAGTTTTATCGGCTCGGTGATGTACGCGATTATGATGGAAGCCACCATCTCCTTTCTCGGTTTAGGCGATCCAAACACCATCAGTTGGGGCATCATGCTCTATAACGTACAAACCTCCTCCTCGATGTTAATTGGCGCGTGGTGGGAACTGTTAGCTCCTTGCCTTTCTTTAACCTTATTGGTGACTGGCTTAGCGTTGCTTAACTTTGCGGTTGATGAGATAGCTAACCCACAATTGCGTTCTCACAAAGGCATGAAACGTTGGAAGAAGCTTGCCAAGCAAGAACAGAAAGAGCGTAAACCAGCCATGCAACCTCAACAAGCCATTTGGAGCGGAGACAAATAATCATGACCCAACCTATTATCTCAATCCGCAACCTCTGTGTTGATTATATTACCGATGCTGGCGATGTTCGCGCTTGTAATAATGTCAGCTTTGATATTGCGCCAAAAGAAATCTTTGGCCTCGCTGGCGAATCTGGTTGTGGTAAATCGACCGTCGCTTTCTCGTTAATGCGTTTACATAAGCCGCCCGCATTTATTACTGGGGGAGAAGTCATCTTCAACGGCGAAAATATTTTGCAATACAGTGAAGAACGTATGCAGTCCTTTCGCTGGAGCCAAATGTCGATGGTCTTCCAAAGTGCCATGAATGCACTTAACCCTGTATTGACCATGGAAGAGCAATTTTGTGACGTGATCATGCGTCATACCAATATGAGCCGCTCACAAGCGAAACGGCGTGCTGAAGGCTTATTAGAGATTGTCGATATTCATCCTAGCCGTCTCAATGACTATCCGCATCAATTCTCCGGAGGGATGCGTCAACGGCTAGTGATTGCGATTGCTTTAGCCCTTAATCCGAAAATGATCATTATGGATGAACCCACTACTGCATTGGATGTGGTCGTCCAACGAGAGATCTTGCAAAAGATCTATGCGTTAAAAGAGGAATTTGGCTTTGCCATTTTGTTCATCACTCACGATCTGTCTTTGATGGTCGAATTCTCAGACCGGATTGGGATTATGTACTCAGGTGAACTGATTGAGGTAGCTCCTTCTAAACAAATTTTAGAGACCCCTTATCACCCTTATACCAAAGGGCTAGGCAGCTCGTTCCCACCTTTAACCGGACCGAAAAATAAACTCACAGGAATCCCTGGCAATCCACTGAACTTATTGGAAATTCCCCATGGTTGCCGTTTTCAAGCTCGCTGCGATCGCGTTCATGAAGCCTGCAGCAAAGTGCCCACTGAGTTGCGTCTAATTGAACAAGGACGCTTCTCGAATTGCCATCTCTATGGTGAGCCGATTGCTCAGCGAAAAGCATGAGTATTGAGGTAGGCAAACAACTGAATTTCTGGAGATAACAATGAGTAATGTATTAGGCCAACTGTTGGTGGAAGGTAAGAATCTCGTCAAGGATTTTCCACTAAATAGCAATAGTCTTAAACAACCGATGATGCGCGCTATCAATGACGTATCATTTAAAATGTACAAAAGTCGTGGCTTATCAGTCGTGGGAGAATCTGGTTCAGGGAAATCAACCACGGCCAAAATGATCGCCAAGATGTATGCCCCCAGTTCAGGAACGATTGAATACAAAGGCAGAGATATTCTTAACATTAAATCACGTTCAGATTTAATGCACTACCGTGAGGGTGTGCAGATGGTATGGCAAGATCCCTTTGGATCGCTCAATCCAACCCATACCATTTTTCATCACATCGCTCGTCCGCTACTGATCCATAAAAAAGTCACACCGGGGAATAAAAAAGAGCTGCAAGAGCGAGTGTATGATTTGCTTGAGCAGGTTGGTTTGATTCCGCCGAAAGAGACCGCTGAAAAATACCCTCATCAGCTCTCTGGTGGACAGCGACAACGCATCAACTTAGCTCGTAATATCGCCGTTGGCGCAGAAGTGGTACTCGCTGATGAACCAACCTCGATGCTCGATGTGTCGATTCGTGCTGGGGTCTTGAACTTAATGCAAGAGATGAAGTTTGAAAAACAGATGTCTCTACTCTACATCACCCATGATATCGCCACTGCCCGTTATATTGCCGAAGATCTCGCCGTGATGTATGTCGGTCATATGGTTGAATGGGGAGACACCGATGAGATCATTCACGATCCACAGCATCCTTATACCCAGTTGCTCGTCTCTGCGGTTCCCGATCCTAAAAAGTCGATTCATGAAAAGCTCAAAGGCAATAAAGGTGAAATTCCACTCTGGACACCCGACTCCGTTGGCTGCCCCTTTGCTGGGCGATGCCTGCACGCCAGCGAGCGCTGTCGAGAAAAACTGCCCGAGGTCACCCAGCTATCAGAAAACCATTTTGTGCGCTGTTATTTATTTGAACATTAATACTGGCCTTATCGTTGGCTCGCAACTTTGGGGTCACGATAAGGAAATGTCGAATCGCTATCTGCAAACAACTTGGAGCGTCAAATAGCAAGGAGATAAATAACTATTGAATCATCAACATAACAACGATTTTGCGTGATTAACGGAGAGAGGAATGCAATTACTCACTAACCACATTGGTTATGAAGCGTTGGGACCTAAACAGGCCGTATTATTGACCTATCAATCGGCTTTTTACGTTGAAGAAGCCCGCTTGGTATGTGCGAATACACATCAAACTATGGCTCGTATTGCGATTGAATTTGGTGGCCAAGTCGATGGTTGGCATCAGGGGCATTTTCATCGTCTCGATTTTTCGGCCATCACGCAAATTGGTCAATTCTATCTTTGTGTCGATAACGCACGCTCAGCCACTTTTACTATTCAATCTGGGCTACTGATGCAGCGTACCTTTTCGGATGTACTACATTATTTTAAATCACAACGCTGTGCTGGCGTATTCGATAGACAAGATAAGCAAGTACCACTGCTGGGCACTTCACTCACTGCCGATGTGCACGGCGGTTGGTACGATGCTTCTGGTGACGTCAGTAAATACTTCAGTCACCTTTCTTACGCTAACTATTTGAACCCACAACAAACACCTATGGTGGTATGGAATATGCTCAAAGGGTTAGCGCTTTTAAACCATCACTCGGGTTTTGCTGATTTCTCTCGCATTCGTCTCATGGAAGAGGCGTTGTTTGGTGCTGATTTTCTCGTTCGTATGCAAAACGCCGAGGGTTTTTTTTATGTCACAGTATTTGACAAGTGGAGTAAAGATCCCAAACAACGCGAAATTTGTAGCTATGCCACTCAACAAGGGCACAAATCAGAAGATTATCAAGCTGGCTTTCGTCAAGGTGCGGGAGTGGCGATTGCCGCGCTAGCGGCGGCTGCTCGCTTATCCGAGCACGGCGAGTTTACTCAGCAGCAATACCTAGAAGCAGCACAGCGAGGTTATCAACATTTGCTAACGGCCAATCTCGCTTATCTAGATGATCAGCAAGAAAATATCATTGATGAATATTGTGCCCTATTAGCCAGTTGTGAGCTCTATCAAAGCACTCAGCAAGCCGACTATTTACTCGAAGCTCGCCAATGGGCTCAGCGTTTATCTGCTCGACAAATGAGTGATGAACAGCATAACCATTTTTGGTCAGCCAATCAGGACGGTTCGCGCCCTTATTATCATGGGGTTGAAGCTGGTTTGCCTGTGATTGCACTGTGTGAATATCTGGCAATTGAGCCTGAACTGACCCAGCGCGAAGTTGTGCAGCAGGTGGTGACTCAAGCCTGTCAATTTGAACTGACCATTAGCTCGCAAGTACACAATCCTTTCGGTTACCCACGACAATACGTATGTGACACTAAAGGCCTAAAACGCAGCGCTTTTTTCATGGCTCACGACAACGAAACTGGTTACTGGTGGCAAGGGGAAAATGCTCGGCTCGCTTCATTAGCCAGTATGGCTTACTTAGTACAGCCTTATCTTACCGATAACCGCCTGAGTCAGTCATTACTTGCACTAGCCCACAATTCACTGAATTGGATTTTGGGGCTTAATCCTTATGACCTCTGCATGCTCGATGGTCACGGCCATCATAATCCCGATTATTTACCAGATTTGGGATTTTTTAATGCCAAAGGCGGGATCTGCAATGGGATTACCGCAGGATTTGATGATGAGCAAGATATCGCTTTTAACCCTGAACCACAAAAAGACGATTTGCTACAAAACTGGCGCTGGGCAGAGCAGTGGATGCCTCATGCCGCTTGGTATTTGTTAGCAATGACCACTCAGTTTGCTCACTTTACCTCCGTAGGAGAATAACCATGAGTCCGCATTTAACTCACTTGCTCAACGTCAATGGCAGTAAGGATAGAGTATGAATTATCGAATGGATTTTGCTGTGCTGAGCGAGCAAGCTAGCCATTGCCGTTTTGGCTTAACCTTGCATAATCTAAGCGATCAGCCCCTGACTGACTGGCGCTTACACTTTGTGATTGAGCGTTATATTGACCCCAATTCCCTCACTCAAGGTCAGCTACAGCAAACAGGGAGCTTTTGCACCATCGAGCCTAATTGCCAGATTTTAGCTGCCAATAGTCACTTTTACTGTGAATTTAGCATAAAAACCGCACCATTCCACTTTTATACCGATGGTATTAAAGAGGCTTTTATCGAATGGTCAAGTGCCAATACTATTCATCGCCAAACCGTTACCGTCACGCCCATCGCTCTGCTGTCTAGCCATAAACGGCGCAGTGTTGTCGAGGCGGTTGAGTGCGCAGAGCTGTGTTTAATTCCCTACCCTAATCATCTGCAGCGATTCGAGGGCAAGCTCTCTTTACCTCGCCAAAGTGGATTCGCAATACAAACGGAAAAAGCTCATCACGCCAGTCAGTGGTTTCGAGAGCAGTTGATGGCGTTATACGCATTCCCTATTGAGGATAAAGCGGAAGCCGCGCCGATCCTTTATTGTCTTAAACCAACACTTGATGCACAAAGTTATCAATTGGAGATCGGCCAACAAGCCATTCGCGTCTTCGCCAATAGCGAAACCGGCTTTATGTATGCCAGCGCTACGCTATTACAGCTCGCGCAACACAATGATCCGGTTGTCAATTTTCCCTGCTTAACCATTAGTGATGCTCCGCGCTTTGACTACCGAGGCATGATGCTCGATTGCGCGCGACATTTTCACTCTTTAGAAACGGTTAAACGCTTAATCAATCAACTGGCCTACTACAAATTCAATACTTTTCATTGGCATTTAACCGATGACGAAGGCTGGCGGATTGAAATTAAATCGCTGCCGCAACTAACGGACATTGGCGCATGGCGCGGTGTTGATGAGGAACTAGAGCCCCAGTACAGCACGCTCACGGAACGTCATGGGGGATTTTATCGTCAATACGAAATCAAAGAGGTGATTGCCTATGCCGCTGAGCGTGGGATCACGGTCATCCCAGAAATCGATATTCCCGGTCACAGCCGCGCGGCCATCAAGTCACTCCCTGAGTGGTTAATCGATAGAGAAGACAAGTCGACTTATCGCAGTATTCAATATTATACCGATAACGTGCTCTCTCCCGCTCTGCCCGGCACCTATCAGTTTATTGATCGGGTTTTAGAAGAAGTCGCTGCCCTGTTTCCAAGCCCATGGGTTCACATCGGTGGCGATGAAGTCCCTGAGGGTGTCTGGCTCAATAGCCCTAAGTGCCAAGCCTTAATGGCAGAGCATGGTTATACCAGTAGCCATGAATTACAAGGTCATCTGTTGCGTTATGCTGAGCAAAAACTCAAGTCACTGGGTAAACGCATGGTCGGATGGGAAGAGGCGCACCATGGCAATAAAGTCAGTAAAGATACCGTGATCTACTCTTGGTTATCGGAAAAAGCCGCTTTGCACTGCGCCAAGCAAGGCTTTGATGTGATCTTACAACCGGGACAATTTACCTACTTAGACATCGTACAAGATTACGCGCCAGAAGAACCCGGTGTTGATTGGGCCGGAGT
This sequence comes from Vibrio sp. 2017_1457_13, assembly GCF_030851525.1. Taxonomy (NCBI): domain Bacteria; kingdom Pseudomonadati; phylum Pseudomonadota; class Gammaproteobacteria; order Vibrionales; family Vibrionaceae; genus Vibrio; species Vibrio sp. 2017_1457_13. The sequence continues at coordinate 130,965 of NZ_VHTA01000009.1, read as the reverse complement.
GACACCGCTAGAACGTGCTTATGGCTATGAGCCATTAGCTGAGGTCGCCGATAACGATCCGCTGCGTAAACGTATCCTCGGTATTCAATGCGCCCTATGGTGCGAACGAATCAATAACCCATCACGTCTCGATTATATGATTTATCCACGCTTAACCGCTCTCGCCGAAGCTGGCTGGACCGAAAAACAGCATCGTGATTGGTCCGGTTATTTGACACGTTTAAAAGGTCATCTGCCGCTACTTGAGCAGCAAGGTATTGACTATCGCCATCCATGGCAAGCAAAGCAGCAGAACTAAATCCACTTAACTCTTTATTTTTTATCTGCCCCATTGAGCAGTGTTTGAAAAGGAAAACATCATGAAATACGGCTATTTCGATAATGAAAATCGCGAATACGTCATTACTCGCCCCGATGCTCCGGCCCCGTGGACCAACTATCTTGGCACAGAAAAATTCTGCAGCGTGATTTCACATAACGCTGGCGGATACGCTTTCTATCATTCTCCTGAGTACAATCGTGTCACTAAGTTTCGACCGAACTTTACTCAAGATCGTCCCGGTCATTATGTTTATTTACGTGATGATACCAGTGGTGATTTTTGGTCTATTTCTTGGCAGCCGGTGGCGAAAAGCCTTGCCCAAGCCAACTATGAAGTTCGCCATGGTCTGTCTTACTCAATCTTTAAATGCGAATACCAAGGTATCGTCGCCAGCAAAACGCTGTTTGTACCCAAAGGAGAAGATGCTGAACTGTGGGATGTGGTGATTGAAAACACGTCCAATGAGACGCGGACCATCAGTGCTTTCAACTATGTTGAATTTTCCTTTAGCCATATTAAATCTGATAACCAAAACCATCAGATGTCACTTTATTCTGCTGGTACTGAATATAAAGAAGGGGTGATTGAATACGATCTGTATTACAACACTGATGATTTCTTAGGTTTTTATTATCTCACCGCGACCTTCGATGCCGATAGCTATGACGGTCAACGTGACCAATTCCTCGGCATGTACCGTGATGAAGCCAACCCAATTGCGGTAGAGCAAGGTCGATGCTCAAACAGCGCACAAACTTGCTATAACCATTGTGGTGCGCTGCATAAGCAGTTTGTCCTCCAACCCAGAGAAAAAGTCCGTTTTGCTGTGGTATTAGGGGTCGGGAAAGGTAACGGTGCAAGACTACGTGAAAAATATCAAGATCCACAACAGGTTGATCAAGCATTGGCAGCGATAAAAGCCCATTGGGATGAACGCTGCGCCAAGTTCCAAGTCAAATCCCCTAATCCAGGCTTGGATACCATGATTAACACTTGGACGCTCTACCAAGCGGAAACCTGCGTAGTCTGGTCACGCTTTGCCTCTTTCATCGAAGTGGGTGGCCGTACTGGGCTTGGTTATCGTGATACCGCTCAAGATGCCATCTCGGTGCCTCATACTAACCCTGAAATGACCCGTAAACGCTTAGTTGATCTGCTGCGTGGTCAAGTGCAAGCGGGCTACGGTTTACACCTTTTTGATCCAGACTGGTTTGATCCAGAAAAAGCCAATATCAAACCATCAAAATCGCCGACCGTCGTTCCAACGCCTTCTGATGACGATAAGATCCACGGCATCAAAGACACCTGCTCTGACGATCACCTATGGATCGTGCCGACCATCTTAAATTACGTGAAAGAGACTGGCGATATGGCCTTTATCGATCAAGTGATTCCTTATGCCGATGGCGGTGATGCCACCGTGTACCAGCATATGATGGCTGCGCTCGATTTCTCCGCCGAATACGTGGGTCAAACCGGAATTTGTAAAGGTCTACGCGCCGACTGGAACGACTGTCTGAATCTTGGCGGTGGTGAATCGGCGATGGTGTCTTTCCTTCACTTCTGGGCACTAGAAGCATTCCTCGAACTGTCTCGATTCCGTCACGATGAAGCGGCCACCGATAAATACCAAGCCATGGCTAACGGGGTGCGCGCCGCGTGTGAAACCCATTTATGGGATGAACAAGGTCAATGGTACATTCGCGGCCTGACTAAAGATGGCGATAAGATTGGCACTTTTGACCAAGTGGAAGGCAAAGTGCATCTGGAATCCAATTCATTGGCTGTGCTGTCTGGTGCGGTGAGCCACGAACGTGGCATCAAAGCCATGGATGCAGTGTATGAGTACCTCTTCTCTCAATATGGCTTGCATCTCAATGCGCCATCCTTTGCCACCCCAAATGATGATATTGGTTTTGTGACTCGTGTTTACCAAGGGGTAAAAGAAAATGGCGCGATTTTCTCTCACCCTAACCCTTGGGCATGGGTGGCTGAAGCAAAACTCGGCCGTGGCGATCGAGCGATGGAATTGTACGATGCGCTCAATCCTTATAATCAAAACGATCATATCGAAACTCGTATCGCTGAGCCCTACTCCTATGTGCAGTTCATCATGGGTCGCGATCATAAGGATCATGGTCGAGCCAACCATCCTTGGCTGACCGGTACTTCAGGTTGGGCTTACTACGCCACCACCAACTTTATGTTGGGGATTCGCACTGGCTTTGAGGGCTTAGATGTCGATCCTTGCATCCCAACCTCATGGCCTGGTTTTGAAGTCACCCGTCAATGGCGTGGTGCGACCTATCAGATCAAGGTGGAAAACCCTGATCACGTTTCTAAAGGTGTGAAATCGATCACTTTGAACGGTCAAGCGATTGAAGGGGCGATTCCGGTGCAAACAGCAGGCTCAGTCAATCAAGTCATCGTCACAATGGGCTAAACAGCTTGGGGCGCATTTTTGCGCCCCTCTAAGGAGAGAAGCATGATTCAATTTGGTACCGGAGGCTGGCGAGCCTTTATTGGTGAAGAGTTTACCAAAGACAATGTACGCATCGTCGCACAAGCGCTAGCCAACATCATTCAGCAAGAACAAGTGGCAGAGCAAGGCTTTGTGATTGGCTATGATCGCCGCTTTTTATCCGATAAGGCCGGGCGCTGGTTTGCAGAAGTCCTTGCGGGCAATGGCATCGTGGTCAGTTTTATTAATAAATTTGTCCCCACACCTGTGGTGATGTTTCAAGCAAAAGTTATGGACTGCGCTTACTCGGCCTGCATTACCGCCTCACACAATCCTGCCGATTATAATGGCATTAAAGTGTTTATCCGCGGTGGACGTGACGCTGATGAAATTATTACGAAAAAAATTGAACAACAGACAGCAAGGTTGACGCTTAGCGACATTCGATCGCTCGATTTTGAGCAGGCTATCGCGGAACAACTTATCATCAACATTAATCCAATGAATGATTTTGTCGATTCGATCATTAACTTGATTGATATTGACGCGATCCGTAAAGCAAATTTACGGGTATTGATCGATCCTATGTTTGGCGTGGCGAAAAATGCACTACAAACCGTCCTGATCAATGGCCGCTGTGATGTTGATGTGATCAACGATGGGAAAAATCCCGATTTTGGCGGATTAATGCCATCGCCCAGTGCCGCTACCTTATATCGCCTGCAACACCTAGTGAAAAATGAAGGTTATGACATTGGCATTGGCACCGATGGCGATGCGGATCGACTGGGGATTATTGATGAAAAAGGCCATTTTATTCATCCCAACGAAGTGCTAATGCTGCTTTACTATTACTTACTGGAATATAAAGGCTGGAAAGGTTCGGTAGTACGTAATATTGCCACTACGCATCTATTGGATAAAATTGCCGCGGATCATGGCGAGCAATGCTTTGAAGTTCCGGTTGGCTTTAAGCATATTTCTTCACAAATGGAAGCGGCTGATGCTTTGATTGGCGGTGAAAGTTCAGGGGGCTTGACCATTCGCGGGCATATCAAAGGTAAAGACGGCGTCTTTGCTTCTAGCTTATTGGTTGAAATGCTCAGTGTCACCGGTAAAAAACTCTCTGAATTATTGCAAGAGATCTATGGCCGCTATGGTTATGCTTACACCGCCGAAGGGGATTGTAAATTTAGTCAGCAGCAAAAGGCCTCTCTGTACAATAAGCTGTATGTTGAAAAACAGCTGCCAGACTTTGACGATGAGATAGAAAAAGTCAGCTATGAAGATGGAGCGAAAGTCTATTTTTCCAACGGCGGCTGGATCATTGCCCGTTTTTCCGGCACGGAACCTTTACTGAGAATCTTTGCCGAGATGGCCGATAAGCCCACCGCAGAACGATTAGTCGATCAAATGAAAGCGTTTTTACAACTTTAATCCCGATTAAAGTTCAGTAGGCTCACTAGGGTCTGCCTTGTATAAAGAAGTCACAAACTGCTGCAAAAATCAGCTCGAAAGATAAACAGACCCTAGGGGTACAATATCGAAGTGAAAGTCATCGTACTTTCACTTCTTCCAATACTCGAATAAAGCGGCCAACCTAGCGTCTTTATCTTCCTATCTTTTGATAAAGCTCAGGCCGCTTCCCCCCTGCCTTATCATACAATTTGTTACAATTACTCAACTCTTGATTTTATTGTTTTCTTTCAAGGCATTAAATCACATTATTGATTTTTGAGATTTTCCACCATGACTAGCTATTGACCCAAAGAGTGCGATTAATAATAATTATCAAACTTATTTATACAATGGCATCGATAACGCTTAATGCCAGTGCAGTAAGTAAAGCCAAATACCGTCGATCGTCCTACTCATTGAGATAAAAGGTTTATTCATGCAAAAGAAGTTGCTCTCAACTGTCGCTTTAGTCAGTAGTTTCATCACCGCCCCATTACTCCACGCTCAAGACATCACGCTTTATTCAGGCCGTGGTGAAACGCTTGTTAAACCGATCATCGAACAATTTGAAAAGCAGAGTGGCATTAAAGTTAACGTACGTTATGGTGATACCGCTCAACTTGCGGTGTTATTGCAAGAAGAAGGCGCTCGCTCACCAGCTGATGTGTATTGGGGACAAGATGCAGGTGCGATGGGAGCACTGGCTAACGCAGGTCTCTTAGCCACGCTACCAGAAGCGGTTTACAAACAGCTACCTGAGATTTATACCAGTAAAACAGGTCAATGGGTTGCCGCCAGTGGCCGCTCACGCGTGATCGCTTATTCGACTGAACGCGCTTCTGCGGAAGATATTCCAGCCTCTGTGTTTGATTTAACGTCAGAAAAATACAAAGGCCGTTTTGGTCTTGCACCAACCAACGGTGGCTTCCAGTCATTCGTTACCGCAATGCGTGTTGAGCATGGTGACGAGAAAACCTTGGCGTGGTTAAAGGCGATGAAAGCCAACCAGCCGAAAATTTATCGTAATAACACCACTCAAGTACAAGCCATTGGCGATGGCGAAATTGATTTTGCGTTGGTCAATAACTACTATTTACCACGCTTTGTTGCCGCCAATGCGAACTTCCCAGCCAAGCAGACTTACTTTGCCGAAGGTGATATTGGTAACTTAGTTAATGTCGCGGGTGTTGCCGTGTTAAAAAGCAGTAAAAAGCAGCCTCAAGCGATTCAATTTATTGAGTACATGCTGTCTCCTGCCGCTCAGCAATACTTCACCTCAGTAGTTGGTGAATACCCAGTCACTCAGGGCATCATTCCTAACCCTGTGTTGGGTGAGCTAGATACACTATTGCAAGCAGCACCCAGTATTGACCTCGATCAACTGGCTGATTTACAAGGTACCTTAAAACTGTTGCGTGACGCAGGTTTGCTATAAGTTTTACGATAATTTCGTACCTTATTCATTACCCTTAATGGTAATATCTCGACCACAAAGCCAGTGCGCAAGCATTGGCTTTGCTATTTAATCGTAATTTATAGTATGCAACTTGGCTCTATAATTTGGCCTTGATCAGACTATCTCCGTCTCAGCGTTATCACGCTCAATCAAGAGATAGTAATAATTAGCAAACTCCACCAAGGACACTGAATACAGGTAGTAACTCCTATGAGTGTTTCATCACAACCAGACTTTTCTATACGAGCGATTCGTCAACGTCCTCCGTTTTATTTACTGCTCAGTGCTGGTGTTATCTCGCTATTGATGATCATTCCGCTGTTTTACTTGGTTCTGCGTGCATCACAAGCTGATTATGATCAGCTGATTGAATTGGTGTTTCGAGCACGCAATTGGCAACTTTTGCTCAATACATTATCTCTGACCTTTGGCGTGTTAGCCGTTTGTACCTTTTTAGCACTGCCCATGGCTTGGTTAGTTACCCGTACCTCGATAGCAGGAAAACAGCTGTTAACCATTCTCGCGATTGTTCCCCTTGCGATACCCGGTTACGTGATGGCTTATGCTCTACTCGGTATCGGCGGCAATATGGGCGCATTAGCTCACCTATTTGATATTCGAATCAGCAATATCTCCGGCTATTGGGGGGCGGTGTGGGCGCTGGCGCTTTATACCTACCCATATATTTTTTTGAATCTACGCGCCGCACTCTTAGGTCTAGACAGTAGCTTAGAAGAGAGCGCCTACAGCCTTGGTTATTCTCGATTCGCCACCTTTCGTTTTGTGATGCTGCCACATTTATTACCAGCGCTCCTCGCTGGCTACATGGTGGTGGCTCTTTATGTGCTCGGCGATTTTGGCGCCGTAGCCTTAATGCGCTATGAAGCGTTTAGTTTTGCGATTTTTAATCAGTATTCAGGGGCATTTGATCGGATTTACGCCGCTTGGCTATCACTGATGTTACTGGCTCTAGCGGGCAGTTTTTTATTAATTGAATACTCATTGTTAAAACGGAAACGCCTCTCCAGTGTCGGTAGTGGTGTTACTCGTCATGCAAAACCGTTCGCCTTAGGGGCTTGGACTCCTGCAGCCTGGTTCTATGTCACTGTTGTGTTTTCCGCCTCCATCGGTTTGCCTTTAACCATGCTCGGTTACTGGATGATCGTCATACCACCGGATATCAGTTTGCTCATGCAAGTCCCTTTCACTTTTGCACGCTCTGCCTTTGCCGCCGCACCCGCCGCGTTATTGGCGGCTTTGATGGCGCTGCCACTGTGTTATTTAGTGACTCGCTATCCATCGCCATTAACACGCACCATGGAACGCAGTGCTTACATTGGTTATGCACTGCCTCCTTTAACGCTGGCTTTAGCCATGGTGTTTTTTGCTCTGCATAGTGCATTTTTCTTATACCAGACCTTAGCATTGCTGATCCTGACTTGGAGTCTAGCCACTCTTGCCTTAGCGATGGGCCCTATTCGCAGCGCGCTCATCCAAACCCGTCAAAATACCGAAGAAGCGGCGCAGTCCTTAGGTTACAGTTCAAGCGCTAGTTTTTTTTATGTGGTTCTGCCTCGCTTAAGACGCGGTATTTTAGCGTCCATCGCTTTGGTGTTTCTATTCTGCATGAAAGAACTGCCGATCACTTTCTTACTCGCTCCTACGGGGTATCACACCTTAGCGGTGACTGTGTTTTCACGAACTTCGGAAGGATTGATGGCAGAGGCCGCCCCCTTTGCGACGGCGATTGTTTTATTTTCTAGTTTATCGATCGGTTTAATCTTAAATCGTGAAAAGATCAAAGGGACCCAATGAGTTCATACAACCTTGTTATTGACGCTATGCAAGATACCTTAGCGACTGAAAAATCGCCTCATTGCCAATACCAAATTCAAGCGCAGCAATTAAGTAAATGGTTTACCGATAGCGATCAACCTGCAGTCAGCGATGTCTCTTTTCAACTGCAAGCCGGTGAAATTTTGGCTTTATTAGGTCCCAGCGGCTGCGGAAAAACCACTACATTACGCATGCTGGCTGGATTTGAGCAACCTAACTCAGGGCAGATTGCCCTTCATGGCCAAGAGGTCACTCAACGACCCGCTCAAGAACGTAATATCGGCATCGTCTTTCAAGATTATGCGCTGTTTCCGCACATGACGGTGGAACAAAACATTATGTTTGCCATGCGTACGACGCCCAAAAATCAACGTGCAGAAAAAGCGATCCCTTGGTTAGAGTTAATGGGACTAAGCCATTTATGTCATCGTTATCCCAACGAGTTATCCGGTGGACAGCAACAACGTGTAGCGCTTGCTCGTACCTTAGCCGCTGAGCCCGACTTAGTGCTGCTTGATGAACCGTTTAGTAACCTTGATGCGGCACTGCGTGAAGCCACGCGTAATGAAATGCGTCAATTATTTAAGCGCTCAGGAACAACGGTGATTTTAGTGACTCATGATCAAGCGGAAGCACTGTGCTTCGCCGATAAAATTGGCGTGATGCAACAAGGTAAATTGGTGCAAATCGGTACGCCACAACAGGTCTATCAGCAACCGATCAATGCGTTTGTTGCTCAATTCTTAGGTCATACTAATTTAATCACCGGTCAAGTTGATGGCGATCAGGTACAGACTCGCTTAGGCAATATCACGCTTCCCGGATTGTCTGAACCCAGTGTTACTCTCTCTATTCGACCAGAAGATATTCAACTGAGCAGCCAGCTAAACGAGCAGCAGACACAAGCGACGGTGATCAGCCGTGAATTTCGTGGCCATGATTACTTTTATACCCTACAACTCGATGAACTGAATTTATCAGTTATCACTAACCGTCACGCTGAATTTGCCGTGGGTCAAACGGTCGCGATTACCAACATCGCTTACGCTTGCCGTTTACTGGCATAAAAAATCCCCTTACTGAGCCTTCAGTAAGGGGATGATCAACGATTCAATATCGCTATTTTAGAGTGACAAATTCAGGGTAAGCATCAACGCCGCAGTCATGAATGTCCATGCCTTGCATTTCTTCTTCTTCAGTGACTCGAATACCAATCGTCGCTTTGAGAATCGCCCACACCGCTAAGCTAGCCGTAAACACCCAAGCAAAAATCACCGCAGCACCGAATAACTGAGCCGTTAATGTCGCCTCAGGGTTACTTAAAGGCACCACCAGCAAACCAAACAAACCACACACACCGTGTACTGAGATGGCACCGACTGGATCATCAATTTTGAGTTTATCCAAACCGACAATACTGAATACCACAATCACTCCAGCCACTGCGCCAATCGCCACCGAATAGAGAGGCGATGGTGACAGAGGATCGGCGGTGATCGCCACTAAACCCGCTAATGCACCATTAAGGATCATCGTCAGATCGGCTTTACCCCAAGTAGTTTTGCATACCAGTAGCGCTGCAATCGCTCCCGCTGCCGCTGCCGCATTAGTGTTTAAGAACACTTGCGCTACTGAGGTGGCATTCTCAAAATCGGAGATCATTAATTGTGAGCCACCGTTGAAGCCAAACCAACCAAACCATAGAATAAAAGTACCTAATGTTGCTAACGGCATGTTTGAACCAGGGATCGGGAAGATTTGGCCATTTTTACCATATTTACCTTTACGAGCACCGAGCAAGAGCACACCCGCTAAAGCCGCAGAGGCTCCCGCCATATGCACAATTCCTGAACCAGCAAAATCACTGTATCCTGCCGCATCCAAAAAGCCGCCGCCCCATGTCCAGTAACCTGAAACCGGGTAGATAAATGCGGTCAATACTAGTGCAAAAATCAAAAATGCCCACAGCTTCATTCGCTCAGCCACGGCGCCAGAGACCACTGACATCGCGGTAGCCACAAACACCACTTGGAAAAAGAAATCCGCTTGCAAAGCAAAATCAGCACCTTCTTCTTGGCTACCAATTAAACCACCCAGTGAAGGAAATAAACCACCTTCAACATTATCAACATACATAATGTGATAGCCGACGATCAAAAAAGTGGTACAAGCTATCGCGTATAAAACAAAGTTTTTGGTTAAAATTTCGGTGGTGTTCTTAGAGCGAACTAAACCCGCTTCTAACATGGCAAATCCAGCCGCCATCCACATCACTAATGCGCCAGAAATTAATAAAAAGAACGTATCCAGTGCATAGCGCAGCTCAGTTACTGTCAGTGACAATTCCATAGTCATATTCTCCAATCCATTGAATGTTAAAGCGCTTCACTGTCGGTTTCGCCAGTACGAATGCGAACCGCGTGGCTTAAGTCATAAACAAAAATCTTGCCATCACCGATTTTCCCGGTGTGCGCCGCTTTAATGATCGCCTCAAGAACGCGATCAACATTATCAGCTTGAGTGGCAATTTCTAATTTCACCTTGGGTAAAAAATCCACTTGGTATTCAGCACCGCGGTACAACTCAGTGTGCCCTTTTTGGCGTCCAAAACCTTTAACTTCAGTCACCGTCATCCCTTCAATGCCAACATCCGCTAAAGCCTCACGTACATCATCGAGCTTAAAAGGTTTAATTATCGCGTTAATCAGTTTCATCGTATCCTCTCAATCGCAGTCATCCATTTCCTACTCATACAATCCAAGGTACGTGCCAACTTTTTAACGTATTGTTTATAAAGATTATTTACTTAAAATTAGCGATTAAAATATGCAAAACGCACCATAAAGGTGCGTAAATTCCCACTATTGAAGCAACCGCTTCACGTTTCACTGATGTTGTGCAATGTATTGTCAGCCTCGACCTAACCGAGCGAAGTCGGCCGATAGCGAATAAATTCACACCACTGATCAATCATCAAGATAAAATCATCCAAACCACAGCTCGCTGTGCTTTCACAATCATAAAAATCAAAGTCACTCTCGACGTCTAACTCATCCTCATGAGACAACACATTGGCTTGCACAGTCACTTCATCGGCTAGGATCATCAAGCTAATTTCACGCCCTTCTAATACTTGCTCTTGGTTCGGCGCTTGCTGGGCTTGATGAATGGCTTGTAACACTTGATCGACTTTTTGACGGTCATGGCTGATCTCTTCTTGCAACCAGCGACCAATGATTTCATGGCCCATTGAAAATGCGCAGTAATAACTGCCATCGAGGGTATTTTTTTTAAATTCGTAGTCCATCAGGTTCTCTGCCATTGATGCTTGGGGATAAATAGAATCTTGTTATTATCAATGATTATCGACACTAAAGAAACTCAACTGTCTCCTTGCTCAGCGATGGTTTACTCTAATTAACGGCCTCAGCCCCATAAGGTGTAATAATGAAAATTGTCATTGCTCCTGATTCATACAAAGAAAGCCTAACCGCGATGGAAGTGGCTACCGCGATTGAAAATGGATTTAAACAAGTATTCCCTAACGCCCAATACCTAAAATTACCCATGGCCGATGGTGGAGAAGGCACGGTTCAATCCCTAATTGACGCGACCGGTGGATCCATTTTTATGGCTACAGTCACCGCCCCTTTAGGTGAACAGATTGAGGGTTTCTACGGATTAATGGGCGATGGTAAAACCGCCGTGATAGAAATGGCAGCCGCATCTGGTTTGCACCTTGTCGCGCCAGAGCTGCGCAACCCAATGAAAACCACCAGCTATGGCACAGGTGAGTTGATCAAATCTGCGCTCGATCACGGAGTGGAACGGATCATCATAGGGATTGGTGGCAGCGCGACTAACGATGGCGGTTTAGGCATGGCGCAAGCATTAGGGGTTAAAATGCTCGATGCACAAGGCGATGAGCTAGGCTTTGGTGGTGAAGAATTGGCTAAGCTGGCTCGCATTGATACCTCTGCTATCGACCCACGCTTAGCCAAGATCGCGCTACAAGTGGCTTGCGATGTGAATAATCCTTTATGCGGTAAACAAGGGGCAACGCAGATATTTGGCCCACAAAAAGGCGCAACGCCGGAGATGGTTGCGCAGCTTGATGCCAATCTTGCCCATTACGCACAGATCATCAAAACGCAACTGGCAATCGATGTCAAAGATATCCCTGGCGCAGGCGCGGCGGGAGGCTTAGGAGCAGCGCTGATTGGTTTGCTTGGGACAAGCCTGCGTCCTGGCATTGAGATTGTTATGGAAGCAGTTAATCTGAGTGACATGGTCAAAGATGCCGATTTAGTGATTACTGGCGAAGGGCGCATTGATAGCCAGACTATTTATGGCAAAACGCCCATCGGGGTAGCGCGAACCGCCAAACGTTTTTCAGTGCCGGTGATCGGCATTGCGGGAAGCTTGTCTGCCGATTGCGGCGTGGTGCATCAACATGGGATGGATGCGGTGTTCAGTGTGGTACCAAGCTGTGTTGATTTAGCGACCGCTTTTTCTAAAGCAGCACAAAATATCGAGCTCACTGCACGTAATGTGGCGGCAGTATTGCGTTTGTCTCGCGCGGATCAATCTTAATCGTCTTTAGCCAATGACGATTAAGATTACACCAAGCAGCATGACATCATACTGATTAATAAAAATGCCAGTGATCGTCAGATCGCTGGCATTGTCTATTCACGACTTGTCACTCAACACGAGACTTAGAAAGTGTAGTTAGCCGAAATCCATAAGCGGCGTCCTTCTAAAATCGCACCTTTGGTCGATTGTTGAAGATTACTGTATTGACTTGCGTAGTAGGTATCACCGTCATACTCATAAGCAGTGAACTTACGAAAATCTTGGTTAAATAAATTATATATTGTCGCATTGACACTGAAGTTTTTATTGATCCGATAAGCGCCACCCAGATCAAACAGGGTATACGCTTTAATATCACCTACTGCATCGTACATCGCTTTATTAGCGGCAGTGAGATCTTCCACTAAACCATTAAAGCGACGGCTCTCGCCACGATAATTCACTGCTAACCAAACATTGGCTTGCTCAGTCGCAGCCCAGTTCACTTTCGCACTGGCTTTGTGTTTTGGTGTATCACTCAGCTCGCCAGCAACCTTGCCTTTTTCCTTAATTTCCGTTTCAGTAAAGGTGTAGTTCATCGAGAAATTCACCGTGTCGAGTAATGGCATCGCAAAAGCAAATTCCACACCACGACTGTAAGCTTCATCAACGTTAGTTTGTTGGCTAAAAGTATCTTGAGTCCAGTTATCACCATAACTCACGCAGCCAGGACGGTTCGGATTGCTCGATGAGAAACAGTTGTATAATGGCGTACCCGTTGAGATCTTATCATCAAACTGGTTATGGAATAACGTGACATTGGTAGTAATGCCTTGCTCACCATTGTAGTAAAAACCAATCTCGGTAGTGCGAGTGGTCTCTGGTTTTAGATCCGGAGAACCGATGGTAATTTGTGTCCCTTGCCCGGTAATCCCATTAATTCCAGAGTGCAAATCATTAACTGGTGGCGCTTTATAACCGGTGCTCACACCACCTTTGACTGTCATGGTTGGGCTAAGGCTGTACACCGCATAGGCACGAGGACTAAAGTGGCTACCAAAAGCATCATGATGATCGTAACGTCCACCTAAAGTCAGGCTTAAAGCATCTGTGATTAACCATTCATCTTCGGCAAACAATGACCATGTAGTTTGTTCAAAATCTTCACTAGACATCCCATCTATCATAGAAGCATTCCAATATTGTGCTCCCACAGTCAGGTAATGATCATCACCGATGGTCGTATTGAGTTTGGTATCCAACACAATATTGGTGGTTTCTAATTCGCGCTTATCTTTGACATTCTTACCTGGGATACCACTCGGACGATTTGGATTCCCCGGAATGGTGCGACCAATGGTCTCAGAAACGTTATACATGACACTCGATTCCCATACCCCTAAATCTACTTGAGAAGTATGACCGAGTGCAAACTGACGGTTTTCATAGCGTAACTCGTCAGCATAACCGCGCCAATTGGTTGCAGTATCATTGTTGCTCAGTTTACGATTTTCTGGAGTACCGTTATCGTAATTCTGACGCGATAAGTCCATATCGAACCATAAGTTATGATCGTCTATCGCAATGTAATCAAAACGAGTACCAAAGGTATAGTTTTCATTATCGACTTTGCTTTGCCCACGGGCGTCTAGCTCGCGACCATCTGCTCCCTGCGCAGTCAGATTGGATTCATTACGTTTATAAAAACTACCGCGAACGGCTAGACCTAGCGTATCCGCGATCAGCGGACCACTGGTATGCAAACTGGTTTTATGAGTATCACCAAATTCACGCTCTTGCTGCCAAGTATAATCTTGGGTGATCGATGTATTCCAAGTGTCGGTTACTTTACGGGTGATGATATTGATAACCCCGCCCATCGCATCTGAGCCGTAGAGCGTTGACATCGGGCCACGGACAATTTCAATTCGCTCAATAGCATTAACCGGCGGCATAACCCCACCAGACATCTCACCAAAGCCATTTGGCGTGATATTTCCCGCGACATTTTGTCTGCGACCATCAATCAAAATCAGCGTATATTCAGACGGCATACCACGGATACTGATGTTCAAACCACCGGTTTTTCCAGTATTACCAAAAACATCAATCCCTTCTTGATCTTGTAGCGCTTCAGCAAGATTAGCAAAACGCTTCATTTCCAGATCAGCCCGCGAGATCACACTGATGGTAGCGGGAGCATGAGTCAATTTCTTTTCAAAACCAGAAGCGGTGACGACCATTACTTCATCCGCTTTACTTTCCACTTGGGCCAACACAGGCAAATGACACAGCGAGGCAATCGCCACCGCTAAGCTCGTTTTACGAGTTAACAACATGGTTCTATTCCTTTATCTTTATTGCATAATGCCCATTGTTTGGTCCAAGGAGGCGCTCAACAGCGATAACGATGGAGGCACTCACCATGATTGCCGTATAACGACAGCTTCACGTGGGTTGGAAATAAATGGGCTTGAACTATCACTGGAAGGAATCTAACTAATAATAATTATCAATTGTATTTACTTTACATTCTTTACACTGATAAAGGGAACTTTTCTCAACATCCTAATCGAAAATGATATTGCCCCCTCTCAATTGGATAATGTTCTGAGAAATAAAGTAAATCGTTAATCGTGACGGTGGCTTAACTCAGAGGGAAGGTAGATAGGAAAGCTCAGCGTAACGACTAAGCCGTGATTATTTTCAGCACTGACATGGCCATGCATTTTCTCAACCGATTGCTGAACAATCGACAAACCTAATCCATAACCATGACGAGAAGATAGTGTCGACATCGTTTGATAAAAAGGACGAAAAATCGCCTCTAATTGCTCACTCTCCACCCCAGGACCATCATCCATCACGATGATTTTGACTTGCCGATCCTGCTTTTTCGTCATAACTGTAATGCAACACTGCTCACCCGCGTACTTAGTCGCATTAGTCAATAAGTTATCCAATATACTGCCGAGTAACACTCGATCGCCCCGTATCCATTCATCTTGTCCACTCGGCACAAATCGCAGTTGCTGAGTGGGTTGTAAATGTGGACGAAACTGCTCGGTTTGCTGACTTAAATACGCCTGCACATCCAACGGTTGTAATACCACATCACAATGAAGACTGCGCAACCGACTAAGCTCAAGGATTTTCTCAATCATTGAATCCATCAACTGAGCTTCTTGTTCAGCGCGCACTAACCATTGAGTGCGCTCTTGGGCAACATCAGTATGGCTGGCTAAATGCAGAGCTAAGGCTTGCCGAGTCAGCGGTGTTTTTAACTCATGGGATAGAGTGCGAACCAATTTTCGCTGCTCTTCAATCAATCCTTGGATCTGCTCGGCCATGTTATCGAAATCAGCCGCCAGTTGTTGAAACTCCCACGGGCTATGGCCTATCGACTGTGAAACACGCGTTTCTGTGATCCCCTGAGCCACCGCACGACTAGCACACTGTAAACGTCCCAATGGCCTTTGCAATTGACGACTTAATACCCATGAGATCAAGGTTAAAATTAATAGGCTGAGCAACAGATTCGTTGACCAAAGATAATAGCCCGCTCGCGATGCAGGATGTTGCTGCCATGGTAACTGAACCATCAGCGAATATCCCTCGCTCATCGGCACAATGATCATCGGTTTCGAGACTCGAGTTCCCATCGGCTCGGTGAGCTGACGAGCGTTACGCATTTTCATCTGCACATGAGGGTGAATATCTCGTCCACTGACGACATGATTAGTACTGTCTATTACGTACAATAAATAAGGCTGAGATATTTCCCATTGCGCTAGCGCCTCTGCACCGAGCTGGCGCTGTTGATTGGCGCTGGCACTTAACTGTTGTAATTCTCGTTGGACTTTATTAGGCAGGGTTAAAAAACGCTCATAGAGCACCATCTCTACGGCAGTAAAAGAGAGCAAAATCAACAACACACTGAGCGCTAAACTGGCAAAAAGACGCACCACCAATCGCTGGCAAATATGGTTC
The DNA here is from genome assembly GCF_030851525.1 of Vibrio sp. 2017_1457_13. Classification (NCBI taxonomy): domain Bacteria; kingdom Pseudomonadati; phylum Pseudomonadota; class Gammaproteobacteria; order Vibrionales; family Vibrionaceae; genus Vibrio; species Vibrio sp. 2017_1457_13. The sequence continues at coordinate 114,867 of NZ_VHTA01000009.1, read as the reverse complement.
CCAGAAAAAAGACACCATTGTCTTTTATTGAACATGGGCACTGGCAAATTGATATCCCACGCCTCGCGCGGTACGAATGGTGGATTTTGGCCATCCAGCTTGCGATAGCTTACGACGTATATTACTGATATGCATATCTAAATTACGATCAAACGGACACAACTCTCGTTTTAACACTTGATGCTGTAGCTCAGATTTGGAGATCACTTGCTGCGGATGAGCCGCCAGATAAGTCACTAAATCGAGTTCGGTTTGGGTAAACGGCAGCCGACGCAAGGTATCCATATGCGCTGACAGTTGCCCTGAAAAATTCAGTGCAAAATGATGGGTATGACGCTGTTTCTCTAATGCAACTCGACGTAGTGTCGCTTTGATCAAAGTGAGTAATTTCGGAATACTGAACGGTTTGGTTAAATAGTGATCCGCTCCGGCTTCATAGCCATCAATTTTTGCCGCTTCGTCCGCAAAAGCACTGATCATGACAATCGGGGTCGAAAAACGCTGGCAGATGCGCCGTGCCGCCTGCAATCCATTGAGTTTAGGCATCATCACATCGAGTAACACCAGATCAAAGGGATGGCTGGCAAGCTGAGTTAACGCTTGCTCGCCATCATGGGCACAGATGACTTGATAGCCCTCATTCACCAATACAGATTCGAGCAGTTGGCACATCATCGGATCATCATCAGCAATTAGAATAGTCGGCATGAGCTTAATAATAACAAATAGGAATTGTTATTATTCTATTTATTATTAACTCAAATACAAGCACAACAGCCGATAGCCTTCATACGAGTTAATCTAAATCAATTTGCCAGCGCTGCCAGGGATGTTCAACATCAAATCCTTGCCCTAAACGGCTTAACGGATCAATCACAATATAGCGTGAAAACTCTCCCAATAAGGCCTTTAACGCAGGGCTTGGCGGACGAGTCGTCAATACCCAAACATCGGATGACGTTTGCAACCATTGTTTTAACTGTTGTTGATCTTGCGTATTCCACTCCAGCTCCGGCTTAAATTGCTGCCCTTGGATTGATAAACTGTAGCCCGCAGCAAAATCGAGCAGTGCTTCATCCAACAACACCACACTTTCGACCTCATGATTAAACAATCGAGCTTGATTGGCAAAAAGCTGCTGCTGTAGTTCACGCGCCACGCGCTGCTGATTCGCTTGAATAGCCGCTTGTTGCGAGCTGAATATTTGCTGTAAATCGAGACTAATATTATTCAGCATGGTGGTTAAATTGAGTGGATTGAGCCACACATACGGCGAGATCTGTCCTTGTCCATCTCGTAATGATGAAACCGCTGGCGCTCTTGGCGTTAAGGCTTGCGCAGCATCAATGGGCACCAGATGAATATTGTATTGACGCACCTGAGGATAAATCGGGTCTTGCGGCCAAATGGAGCGGATAGTCACGACTGCTGTCGCTTCTCTGGCGTACTTGGCCACTTTTTGCTGCTCGCTATCAAACCAGCTTTGGTGACGCTGTAAACTAAAACGAGGCGATGGCAGATAGACAACCTCTATTGGCGTCTGATCAACCAGCTGCTTGGTTAACCAATAAGTAACCGGCAAAGAGGTTAATACTCGGTCTTGAGCTTGTGCTGATAGAGACACCAGCAGCAATGAACTACACAATAGCAACCACAATTTAGTCATGATGGTTCGGCAGTGAGGGTACATAACGTTATCCATTCGGTCTTAATACTCGCCATAAAGTGGCGCTGATGAAAAACAGGGTTGAGAGTAAAATAATCGCCGCCCCAGAAGGTAAAGGCCATTGATAAACAACCGGTAAAATGGTTCCACCAATGCAAGCTAAGGTCGCTAAGCAAGCCGATAACATCACAAAGCTGGCATTATTACGAGTTAATAGACGCGCCGTCGCCCCAGGAATCAACAGCAATGCACCAACTAAAATTGCGCCAATGACTTTGACCGAAACTATCGTCACTAGGGTTATCATGATGACAAATAGATAGTCATAACCGTTGACCAGATAGCCGCGGACTTTCGCGATATCTGGGCTTAAACAAGCCAGTAAGATACGGTTATAACTGAGCAGCAGTACTAACATGATCAAGCTACACACCAGAACCAGCAACATAATATCTTGCCGAGTGACGGTTAAAATCGATCCAAACAACACGTTTTCTAATAAATGAATATTGATTTTACGCGCTACGTACATCAGTAGCGCTGCGCCCAATGCCAAGGCCGCGGAGAGAAATACTCCCACTAAAGTATCGTAAGGTACTTGGGTGCGATTGCGCACATAATGCAGCAGTAAGGCAAAAATTAAGCAGAAGCTGAACAAACCAATCATCGGCGATTCGGGACTTTCACCTAATAAAATACCGATAGCAATTCCCGTAATCGCTGCATGGCCCACCGCTTCGGAGAAAAATGCCAAGCGTTTCGCTATCACTAAAGTCCCCAACCCACCAAGCAAAGGGCCTAAAATTACCGCAGCAATTAACGCATTGAGCATAAAAGCGTAGGCAAAGCTTTCTGCTAACCAACCACGTTCAACCCCGGTGATCAGCCATTGTTGTAATGTTTCCATTAAGCCGCTCGCTCTTGTTTGGACGCCAAATGCCCATGCTGACTGTAGTGCTCAAAAAGTCGCTCAATATTATCAGGGTGCAAGACTTGTGCGACCGGTCCCGAGGCGACCAATTGACGATTGATGACATGGACTTGGCCAGGTGTAGTTTGCAAGATGCGCCGTACCGCGCCAATATCATGGTGTACCGCTAATACCGTCACACCTTCGGCCACTAAATCCGCAATCAGTTGCTCTAAGTACTGTACGCCTTGCTCATCCATCCCGGTTGTCGGTTCATCCAAAATCAGCAGCTCTGGCTTATCGAGTAGCGCCTGAGCAAACATCACCCGTTGCAATTCACCGCCTGATAATTGACCCAGACGTAAATGAGCACGACTCGCCATACCAACCCGCTGTAGACTGTTCAAAACCCGCTCGCGATTCGTTCGCTTGTAAGGTGACAGCGCTTGTAAAAACAGCGGTAACCGGCTGATATTGAGCAGCATAAAATCCATCACACTGATCGGTAAACTTGATTCAAATAAGGCTTTTTGAGGCACATACCCCATTTGCTGCTTAGCGCCCAGCGGCCACTCAAGAGCAATACTGCCCTGAAAAGGGGTTAAGCCCATAATTGAACGCAGTAAAGAGGTTTTTCCTCCGCCATTTGGCCCCATAATGATATGGCATTGGCCAGCGGCAAACGCATGATCAAACGGCATTAAAACCTGTTGATTGGCGTAACCTAAACTCAGTTGGCTAAGATGAATTGCCGGTCCCAGCATCATTGAGCTTGCTCGCTCATCTGATTAGCATAATGAATGGCTTGCACTAACGTTTGTGTGTTGTCTTGCATCTCTTTGATCACTTTATCGGCCGTAAAAGGGCCATGAGTCATGTGTGAAAACCGGTATAACTTGACGCCAGTTTCGCGCTCAATGGTATCGACAAAGCGATTCGGCATTTCTAGTTCATAAAACAGGACATTAATTCCAGACTGGCGAATTTTATTGATCGTATCTTGTAGCTGGCTGGCACTCGGCTCAACCCCGTGGGCAGGTTCAATCACCGCACTGACTTCAATCCCAAATTCTTGCAGTAAATAGTTATAGGCGTTATGAGTGGTTGCCACTTTTAAAGCTTGAACATTGGCATCGATCAATTGTTGCATCGCCGCTTGCTTCATTTGACGCATCTGGCGCGCAAATTGCCGCGCATTGGCGAGATAAAATTGACCATTATCCGGGTCAAGCTGAGCTAAAGCCTGAGCAATGGTATAGACCTTTTGAATCGAGGTTGCGATACCCACAAAAGTATGGGGATTTTTGGCACCATCGCCAACACTCGCGCCCATTGCTGCGAGTAATGGCACCTGTTGATTAGCATAAATAACCTGAAGATCGGAACGCTGAGCGGCAGCAAGTACTTTCATCGCATAATCATCATGACCGATGCCATTGACCACCAAAACATCCATCTGCTGTAAACGCAGTAAATCCCCCGGTTGCGGTTGATAATTGTGTGGATTAAAGCCTGCATCAACCAGTGGCAAAATGGTCGCTCTATCTTGGACAATCGTGGCAACATAACTGTAGTAAGGGTGTAGCGTGATACCGATAGTCAATTTATCAGCTCCCGCAACCGCGTGACTGGCAAACAGTAAGGAGATCGTTAACAGCGTTCTATGAAAGACGGCTCTAATCTGGCTTGATAACATAACGATTTTTCTCTTATTAATGCGATAGTGAGGCAGACAGCGGCCAACGCTTCCACCCAGCTTGAATCCATGATGAATCAGTAAGTGCTAACCAGTCTGATAACTCTCCCACAATCGGCTGAGTAAAAAACCAGACTTGCGCGTCAGCATCAGGGCCTTCTGGATACCAGATCAATACATGTCCAACTTGACTAGGGTCTTGCGCCAATCCTAAATAGCCTTGAGCAACCTGCTGCCATTGATGTTCACCCAAATAATGCCAGCTACTATCACGCACAAAAGGCGCAATACCCTCTTCTGCCAGCCATTGCACCGAAGGCCACTGATGCTCTAGATGGTGAAAGAAACGCAGCTCTTGCTCAGCAAGACTCAGTTCAATCAACAGACTTTTTTGTTTTTCATTAAGATCCGTAGCATGCAGCTCAAAAGAGAGCGGCGAGGTCTGAGGCGTATTATCCACCTGCATACCACGCAACAACAGTGCCGAGACCAGTAGGATCAACAGCATGCTGCCTAGCACCCACCATGTCTCTTGACTGCCCTTATCCGCCTTGACCTGAACGCGCACCGTCGACGGCGTTGACGAGTGAGAGTGAGAGTTAAAGTTCAACGCCATCAATCTCAACAGGCGCTTCATGGCCGGGATCAAACACAATGTAATAGTCACCGTTTGGGATAGTAAACGTCACCTCAGAACGTTGATCGGTTTTTCCAATTTCAATCAGTACATCGTCATAATCAAACATACGTACCGTTTCATTGATCGCCGGACTACTGTCGCTGTATCCCGCTTGGCACAAGATGTGATCAGCCTGTTTTTGGCACTCCATGACTGGAAAATGAGCCCAACTCAAGCCACTCAATAAACCACTCGTTAACACAAGCCACTGTTGCCACTTCATTGCATACCTCTTATTTTAAAACCGCTTCAAAAGTTAAATGGATGGAAGAACGCGCTTGTTCAGCAAGTGGATTATCATCTAAAGGGCCGCTAAAACCGGCAATTAGTAAATAGCGACCCGCTTGATGTGGCGTGAATTGAATTTTGCCATCCTTATCGCTAGTCAAAATCACCGCTTCTTGTTGATTACGGTACAAAGTACCATCTTGACGAATTTCTGCTTCTACACCAGCTTGGGGTTGTCCATTAAAGAAAAACTGCAAAACGGCCGCTTCACCTTCAATAATGTCTGCTGGATGAGTCACAGGAACCAATTCTAAGAATTTCTTTTCTAATTCAAAAACTTGTCTAGACGGTTGATTCACCGTCACATAAGCTTCAGTACGGTTAAACACCAAAACACTTTGCACATTCTGTGCCCCTTCAGGCAACACCGCATCACGCTCTGCGGCATTGGCAGCAATACGTCGTGGCGTTTGACGAGCACCAATGGTGTAGGTGGTCATATAAAATGGCTGACCGGTAAGGCTGATTTTATGGGTTCCTGGCTCTGAGAAAAAGAAATCGAAGCTCGACTTACGCTTATGCTTAGCCACGAAAGCAAAGCGCTCGCGCTGACCACTTGGCGTGATCACTACGCCAGAATCCAATCCTAACGGCTTATCGAAGACAAAAGTTCCGTGTGACGCGCTGGCGTCAGTGGTGATCCAATCACCCTCTTGTGAAGAGACCGTAAACTCACTCGGTAATACCCAACGAGGATGGGCGACCGCAGCCGCTGACGCTAAGGCCGCAAGCGCTAATAAAGCCGTAGAAAATACGCGATACAACATCATTTATTCATTCCTATGTAGTGCTCTTAGTTGAAGAGCCGTCATACTATTAACGACTATCCTTGGATTAAATGGCGATTATTAAGGTTGATAACGTAGCCTGATCACGCCCGTTTCATAAGTAGCATCGAGTTGATACTGCTCAGGCTGAGCATGCAACGTCATTGCTTGTCGTACTACGTCTCGGCCACCGTGTTCACGGACTACTTCGGCATAAAACAGGTAGTCCCCTTGCGCTAATGGCTGACCTTGGTCATCTAAACCATCCCATTGCAAACGGTATTGTCCCGCCGGACGAGTCGCGGATGTCACCGCATCGATCAATGCCCGATCGTAACGACCCACTTGTCGCCACCAGCGACGAATATCTTTAAGCCAAGTATCTTCTTTCTGCCATAAGGCAACCGTACGCACTGGCTGACCTTGAGCGTCTTCTATCCAAATCGCAACATAAGGTCTGGCGTACATTCCAACGTCCAGCTTTGGCAGTTCAAACTCAATATCCAGCTTACCCAAAGGCGCGGCGAATACATTAACGCTCAGTACACTGAGTCCCAATAACCAAGCGTAAACCCGTCCTCGCTGTTTCTTCATGCTCTGTCGTCCACAAAAATAGTAATCATAACCAACCTAAAATAGCTGGGCGCATAGACAAGCTTTACGGCACTGCCAGCCAATAAATAACAAACGTGATCAAAGTGCCAAAGCTGCACCAACGTATGGCATAACGCAGTGTGCTTTTCTTTGGCAGTAATAGGGCAAGGCCTGATAAGATAAACACCAGCATCAACAGAGATGAAACGTCAATCACCCATTTCCACCACTCACCACTATGACGCCCTTTATGGAGATCATTGAATTTAGCTACCCAGCCATAATCACTGATATCGAGCTCCGCTTCTCTAGAGACCAAATCGATAAACAACGCGGCACTGTAGCCGGGAGCGGTAAAGCTCGCACTCGCTTCACCTTCTTGTAAGACACCATTGTCTGAATCTAGATAGATATCGAGTCGCGACATCTGGCCACGGATCGGCGTATGCTGAGCAAGAAATTGGCGTAATTCCGGTTCATTAATCGCAACTTTGCTTTCAACAAACAATAAATGCTGAGGAATAGTGACTCGCCATTCGGATGTCTTCGCCTGACTGGCTACAAATAGCTCCGGCCGATTAAGGGTTATCCCTGTGACAGCAAAAAACAGCATTAGCCCTAATACCGCCATAGAGACATAAATGTGTAAACGGCGAGCCCAAAGCTGAAAAGTACGGTGCTTATAAAACATGGCTGGTCTATTAACGAATAAAACTCCCAGAAAGCTACATGATAACCAGTCTCATTTTTATTCAATTTACATTATTTACATACAGAACGATGAAAACAACGGAAAAATCGGCTACCAAGAAAGCAAAAACTAGGTTTAGTCTCCAGCAGCAATAAAAAAGAGCCACCGGTACGGTGGCTCTTGATTGGTCAAAAGACGGCTAAACGATAAGATTTAGCGTTTGGGTATATCTATTATACGGCTTGCTGAACAATCACTGTATCTGCCTTCTTGGTGTAATGAGGCATCAGATGGAAGTTCAAATAGCGATAGGTATCGGCTGCCGTGGCATCAATCTGCTTCGCGTAATCCAAATACTCGGTCATGGTCGGAATACGGCCCAATATCGCCCCAACCGCTGATAGCTCCGCTGAAGCCAGGTACACATTCGCTCCAGTTCCCAAACGGTTCGGGAAGTTACGCGTTGACGTCGACATGACGGTTGATTTATCAGCCACTCGCGCTTGGTTACCCATACACAAAGAGCATCCCGGAGTTTCAATCCGTACCCCAGCACGGCCAAAGATGCCGTAGTAGCCCTCTTCGGTTAATTGGTCGCGATCCATCTTAGTCGGTGGCGCTATCCATAAACGAGTATCGAGCTGACCATTGTATTTTTCTAGCAGTTTACCTGCCGCTCTGAAGTGGCCAATATTGGTCATACAAGAACCAATGAAGACTTCGTCGATTTTAGTTCCTGCACAATCAGACAATAAACGAGCATCATCAGGATCGTTAGGCGCACATAGAATCGGCTCTTTGATATCGGCTAAATCAATCTCTATCACATGAGCATATTCTGCATCTTTATCGGCTTCCATCAGCTCTGGATTCGCTAACCACTCTTCCATCGCTTTAATGCGGCGCTCAATCGTCCGGCGATCGCCATACCCTTCAGCAATCATCCACTTAAGCATGGTGATGTTTGAATTCAGGTACTCGGCAATCGACGCTTGCGATAGCTTGACCGTACAACCGGCAGCAGAGCGCTCAGCAGAAGCATCAGACAGTTCGAAAGCTTGCTCAACGGTTAAATGTTCAACCCCTTCAATTTCTAACACCCGACCTGAAAACTCGTTGATTTTACCGGTTTTCTCTACCGTGAGCAGACCTTGCTTGATACCGAAATAAGGGATGGCATGAACCAGATCACGTAAAGTGATCCCAGGCTGCATCTGACCTTTAAAACGAACCAAAATCGATTCTGGCATATCCAATGGCATGACACCCGTTGCCGCCGCAAACGCCACTAAACCTGAGCCAGCAGGGAAAGAAATACCCAATGGGAAACGAGTATGAGAGTCTCCCCCCGTTCCGACCGTATCTGGCAGTAGCATACGGTTCAACCAAGAGTGAATAACACCATCTCCCGGACGCAATGAAACGCCGCCACGATTCATAATAAAATCAGGCAGGGTATGGTGCGTATTAACATCGACCGGTTTCGGGTAAGCGGAAGTGTGACAAAAAGACTGCATCACTAAATCGGCAGAAAAGCCCAAACAAGCCAAATCTTTCAGCTCATCACGAGTCATCGGTCCAGTAGTATCTTGCGAGCCAACCGTCGTCATTCTCGGTTCGCAATACGTTCCAGGTCGTACCCCTTTTACGCCACACGCTTTGCCGACCATTTTTTGTGCCAGAGTGAAACCTTTTTTGCTTTCAGCCACAGGCACTGGACGACGAAACACCGTTGACGGCTCTAACCCCAGTGATTCACGTGCTTTATCGGTTAATCCTCGGCCGATAATCAATGGAATACGGCCACCAGCACGTACTTCATCAATCAAAACGTCCGTTTTTAATTTAAACGTAGCGAGTACTTCACCCGTTTGATGATTGCAGACTTTGCCTTCATACGGATACACGTCAATCACGTCACCCATATGCAGTTTGGAGACATCCACTTCTATCGGTAAAGCCCCTGCATCTTCCATCGTATTTAAGAAAATAGGTGCAATTTTACCGCCTAGGACATAACCGCCAGCACGTTTATTGGGAACAAAAGGAATGTCATCACCCATAAACCAAAGTACGGAGTTAGTCGCCGACTTACGAGAAGAGCCTGTCCCGACAACATCGCCCACATAGACCAGTTGATGGCCTTTTTGTTTGAGAGCTTCGATCTGGCCAATTGGTCCGATACTGCCAGGTTGATCCGGATGAATACCTTCGCGCTCATTTTTCAGCATCGCTAACGCATGAACAGGAATATCAGGACGAGACCACGCATCTGGCGCGGGGGATAAATCATCAGTGTTGGTTTCACCCGTGACTTTAAAGACCGTTAAGGTGATCTTTTCTGCTAAAGCGGGTTTAGATAAGAACCAATCGGCATCCGCCCAAGCTTGCATCACTTGCTGAGCAAAGGTATTGCCTTTTTGCGCTTTTTCTTCAACGTCATAAAAAGCATCAAACATTAATAGCGTGTGTGATAGCGCCTTAACCGCAATCGGGGCAAGCGTGGTATCGTCTAATAAAGAAACCAGAGGTTCAATATTATAACCACCTTGCATGGTGCCAAGCAGTTGCGCGGCTTTTTCCCGACTAACGAGAGGAGACGAAACCTCACCTTTAGTGATCGCTGTTAAGAAACCAGCTTTAACATAAGCGGCTTCATCAACACCAGGAGGAATACGATTTTCAAGTAGATCAAGGATGAAGTCTTCTTCACCCTGTGGGGGATTTTTCAATAATTCAACAAGTCCAGAAACTTGTTCAGCGTCTAAAGGTTTAGGGACCACTCCTTCAGCGGCACGCTCTGCGACGTGTTTACGGTAGGCTTCAAGCACGACTTTTTCCTCTCATTGCGGTTCACCCCAGTTGTTATTAAAAGGTGAGTGAACATCCTTGGAAACTTGGCTCTCCATTGCTGATGTTTTCATTCAAATATGATTGAGAAACCGCGCCCTAGAGGCCAAACTGTGGACAATAGAATAGCAAAATTAACGATAAATTAAAATCTCATCATGTTGACCAACATAGCAAGTTAAGATGAAACTTACTCGCTACCAAGCTGCACTTAAAATGTCGTGCCAATAATAAGATAAAATGAATCGTAATTTTGCTCGGTTCGTCCATAACCGAACATCACTGGGCCAATCGGCGAGTCGATACCCGCAAAAATCGAACCGGCAACATACTTAGGCGCCGTATCAATTTTCAAATCAGGATCCGACCATACGCCGCCATACTCAATTGACGCCCCTAAATAAAATGGCGCATTAAATAAACCAAAATCATTATCAAACCAACGGTAGCGATAGACTAAACTGGTGAATATTTTGTTCTGTCCCAATAAGCTTTTACGCGGAATACCCGATAAATTTAAAAAACCACCGATGGTTTTAGGTTCGACCGGAGTAATGGAGTTTTTACTCCTCACTTCTCCATAATCTAAATTAGCGACTAACGTGTGCCGCCCAACACTTTTTGCCGACATCAACTTAGCGGAAATATCGTATACCGTATCAGAACTGCTATTGGCTTGTTCGACTAAATCATTGACATCATCATGCGAAATAAAATATTCAAGATCGATGTAGTTACCTTCACGGGGTAAACTAAAATTATCCAGTGAATCAATTCGATAGTTGATAAATACGCCTTGGCGAGTAAACGTGCCATTGCCATAATCTGGCACCGTTGATGGCTGTACTTGTCCATCAACATAACGCGCGCCTACTCTTAACTGACGCCATAAGGTTTGTTGATAGCCAAGCGCCGCCTCTCCAGTCAAGGTCCGGTAAGTGATGGGAATATAATTGCGTGTCGCGGACAGTCCGGTATTTTCAAATAAATCATCGAACGGAATTTGGCGATTATCATCCCGATAACGCGCAGTAAACGACGCAAAGGTCTTTTGACTGGAGAACAGCGGTGAATAGAGCTCGGCTTCTAGTTGCTTATCCGTCCCTAAGTCCATATTCAACGCTAATTCGGCACCATGTGAACCCAAATCGGTAAAATTCAAAGACGCGCCTAACGAATATTGACTGGTGGTACTAAAATCATCTTCTAAAAAAAAGCGAAAATTTAAATAATTAGGACCCCAGCCTTTTTCGTAGACATCGATCAGCAAATGATTTTCTTGCTCAACTTGTTCATATTGGTAACGAACCAATTTAAATCGGTCTAAGGCATAGAGTCGATCAACGCTGGCTTCTATCTCTTCGGTACTTAACGTCGTATTTTGCGCTAGGTTCAACCTATTTTTTAACAGTAAGTCACTATAATGAGAGTGGTTACGAATCGCGATATCGTCGACCGTTAGCATATCGCCATAGTGCAACTGTCGCCGGCGCTCCGCTTTGCCATCAATATAGTTTTGATATTGAGCACTACTCAAAGCAAGCACTTGTAATTGCGGCTGATGCTCTAGCGCGGTCTGATAGCCTTCAATAAAAGCATCGGGCATTTTATAAAAATCGGTGGTTTCCATCAGCCCAACATTTGGTCTGAGTAAGATATCCTGCTCACTGAGATGAGAGACTTGACGCTCAGTCGTGCGGCGCACAAGGTAATTGGACAACTGATTGGCGGCACTTAAAAAGCTGCTGAATGAGTCTTGCTGTTTATAATCGGAGCTTATATCGACCGCAATCACTACATCAGCCCCCATTTGCTTGGCAATATCGACCGGCATATTATTGGTTACCCCGCCATCGACTAACCAACGGCCGTCAATATCATAAGGCGGCAAGGCACCAGGCACTGACATACTGGCCATCATCGCATCGACTAAGTAGCCTTTATCTAATACTACGGGTTGCATTTCAATAATATCGGTCGCTACCGCACGATACGGGATCACCAAATCATCAAACGAGTCTAACTTAGCAAGGTTACCTGAGGTTTTACGCAAAATACGCAGCATACTTTGCCCTTGTACCACGCCGCGCGGAGCACGAACTCCATCCCAACCAAAACCCAAATCGGTGGTTAATTGATAACGGTCTTCGTACTCTTTATCACGCACTCGACGCTGGCTACGACTGACCCGATCACGATAACCCGATTGCCAGTTAACGCTATAAATGACACTTTCAATTTCTTCCGCATCCATGCCCGTCGCATAAAGCCCCGCGACATAGGCTCCCATGCTGGTACCAAGCACAATATCGACCGGTATTTTCATCTCTTCGAGCGCCTTAAGCACTCCCATATGGGCCGCGCCTTTCGCACCGCCACCCGCTAAAACAAGCGCAATGATCGGACGAGGGTGGTTGATATCATCGCGAGTGACAACGACATGTTCCGTATGTTCTGCTGATACAAACCAAGGGAACATTGTGGTAAAAATAACCATCACACTAAGCTGAAAACACTTCACACCTTGTCCTCTCATCCTTAAAAATCAAGCCACTATAAATAAGCGAGATTATAGATTACCACCGAAAGAGATTTTTTAACCACTCTTGGGGGCGGTTCTCACACTGTTTCTTCATTTCACCGGTTCGATCCCAAACTGGCAAGGTAAATTCACTGCCGCAATCAACTTGTAAGGCGCCAGAGGCGGTAGGTTTAAAGCCCATCATCGTAATCCCATTTGGCCACGGCAATGATAAGACTTCAGGCGTGCGCTGACGTAAATATTCGGCATAGACGCGCAGTGCACCACTCGCTCCGGTTAATTGTGTCGGTTGGTTATCATCGCGTCCAAGCCAAATGGTGGTCACTTCACGGCCATCAACACCGACAAACCAGCTATCACGCCGATCACTACTGGTGCCCGTTTTTCCAGCTAATGCCGCCCAAGCAAACTGATTCGTGAGGTATCGCCCCGTACCTTGCTGAACGCCTTGTTTCATGGCGTAAGTGGTCAGCCATGCGGCTTGTTCATCGACGACTTGCGAGACCTTAGGGATCGATTGATAAAGCACATTGCCTTGTAAATCAACCACTGAACGTAGCGCAGAGAGTGGCGCTTTTCTACCGGAATTGGTCACGGTTTGATACATTTGCGCCACCTGATAAGGTGTGAGTGAAAATGCCCCTAGTAACATGGCTGGTACAGGACGAATCTCTTGGCCATCGACACCCAATTGCTGCAAGGTTTTTGAGACGTTATCAATGCCTAATGCCATACCAAGTTGCACCGTCGGCACATTGAATGATTTGGCTAACGCTTGATATAAAGGCACATCACCTCGGTATTGACGATCAAAATTGCGCGGAGTCCAAACACTGCCCTCACTGCCTTTTAGGCTGATTGGCTTATCAATTAAGGTAGTAGCCAAATGATAACGTTCAGGCTGCGCGAGCGCGGTTAAGTACACGGCTGGTTTGACTAATGAGCCAATCGGACGACTGGCATTAAGGGCGCGGTTAAAACCATCATAGCCTGTGCGCTTACCTCCGACCATGGCACGAATTTCACCACTGGTCCGATCGACAGCAATCGCCGCAGCCTCTAATTCATTACCTGCTTGCTTGGCTAATACTGGTACTTGCTCGGCAATGGCTTGCTCCAGCTTGGCTTGCGATACCGGATCAAGCGAAGTAAACACTCGCAACCCTTGATCCGCTTGAAAACGTTCTGCCAATTGCGATCTTAATTCAATCGAAACTTGCTGGAAATAAGCGGGTTGCCGACTGGCGATTCTTGGTTGTGGCTGCACATCCAATGGCCTGGCTATCGCTTGTTGGTATTGTTGAGCGTTGAGAATATTTTGATCCATCATTAATCTCAGTACCAGATCACGTCGCTCACGCGCGCGCTCAGGAAAACGTACTGGATGATAAAAAGACGGCCCTTTAACCATACCGACCAATAAAGCCAGTTGATCAATGCGTAACTCTTGCAGAGGCTGACCAAAATACAACCGCGACGCTAATCCAAAACCATGAATCGCTTCGCGACCATTTTGTCCAAGGTACACTTCGTTGAGGTAAGCTTCAAGGATCCGGTCTTTGCTGTAGCGATAATCAATGATCAGCGCTAAATAAGCTTCACGAACTTTTCGCCATAAGGTGCGGTCACTGGATAAAAAGATATTTTTCGCTAGCTGCTGAGTTAAGGTACTGCCGCCCTGCACCGTTCTTCCCGCTTTAAGGTTGGCAAGCATCGCACGTGCAATCGACCACGGAGAGATACCGTCATGCTGATAAAAATAGCGATCCTCCGTGGCAAGCAAGGCATCAACCATCACTTCGGGAAACTGCTCACGACGTAGGAATAAACGTTGCTCTAACGCATTACGTTCTAACATGCCGAGCATTTTCGGATCTAAACGAAAAAAACCGAGCTGACCTTGGCGCGCTTCTAAAGATTGGATCTGTTGTAAACCGTTTTGATCAAATGTCAGCATCACGTGCCGATCCGCCTCTGGTCCATCAGCGAATTCAAAGGGACGACGAATTAACTCAATACGCGTCGCCGAAGACGAATACTCGCCAGCCAAACGAGGTTGACTCACTTTGCGATAATTTAAGATATCCAATTCATTACGCACCTCGGCTAAGGTAATGCTATCGCCTGGTTGCAGAGTCAATACTCGGGCATACATCACGGTAGGCAAATCAAACAATTGGCCTTCAAAGCGCTGTTTGACCACACTATCTAGATACAGCCCAGCAAACAGTAGCACGGCTAATAAAGCGAGTGCACACTTCCAAGCGACACCCCACAATCGTCGCCACCAAGGAGAGGTTGCCCGTTGAGCCATTGAAGAAGAATGGCTTTTGGCAGCCGTTTTTTTCGATGCTTTATTGGTAGGCTCGACTTTTTTCGAAGCTGGCCGTTTAAGCGGAGTTTTTTTATTGGTCATGAGTTTAGATGTCGTTTCGTTTTTGTCGTCGCACTGTGGTTAGCCGGATCATCCGGCCAAATATGTTTTGGGTATCGCCCTTTCATCTCTTTTTGTACATCGCGGTAAGCGCCCTGCCAAAAACTGGCTAAATCACGGGTGATCTGCAGGGGGCGTTGTGCGGGGGATAACAACTCCATTACCACGGCTATCCGTCCTTTCGCTATCAACGGCGAGCTTTTTTCACCAAAGACTTCCTGCATTCTCACCGACAACACCGGATCATACCCAACTTGATAACGAATTTTTTTTCGTGTACCCGTTGGCAAAAGATGATGAGTGGGTAACCATTCGTCTAATTGCTGATTCAATGGCCAAGCTAAATAGGCATTCAGAGCTTCAATAATCGGTACTTGCTGCAAAGCCTTTCCAGAACGAATACCGATGAGATAAGGCGCTAACCAATCTGCCAGATGATTCAATAACCCTTCATCGCTCATATCAGGCCATGCCTCTTCCGGCAGCCATTGGCAAGCGCAGCGCACCCGCGCAAGCCATTCTTGGCTAGCACTATCCCAATGTAATACCGAAAGCCCTTGGCGCTGGACAAAATTAAGTAAAGCCTCGGTGATTTTTTCAGATTCAGGGGCAGGAAGCACTTGCCGAGCAATCAGTAACTTACCGAATCGCTGTTGCTTTTCCGCAACAAAGCGCTGGGATTTATCATCCCAATCAACCCACTCCTGCTCGATAAGACGCTCACGGTGATCGGTAACTAATGATTGAATATCAACCTGCAGAGCCGTAAAAATTTGACTTGCTTGCTGCTGGCCACGCAACAAATCCAGCGCAAGCAAATATTGACTACTGGCAAGAGGATGATCATCAAAGGTAAAGGCACCATGACCATTAGCTAAAACATATTGCCCATGACGCCCCCGTTGCTGGGCTAAACGATCAGGAAACGCAAAATAGGCAACACTGGCCAGCAATCGTTCATCCACATCTGAAAGACAAAAACGAGAGCTTAATAGACTCGCTAATGAGCTCGCTCGCTGATCCAATTGGGAAGATTGGCGGTGTAACCGCTGCTGCCAACGATGCAGACTGTGCTGAATATCCAATACTTGCCGTTCAGGCTCCTCCAATAAGGCCGTTAATGCCACAGCCGTCGATAAATAAGCGGGGCTTTGAGCTGCCGCCCAAATGAGCATGGCTGCTAATCGAGGCTCAACACCTAATTGATGGGCTTGTTTTCCTGCGCTAGTCAGTTGCCCCCGCGTATCCAGTAATTGTAAATCAGCCAACAACGCTTGAGCTTGCTCAAGCGCCGATGGAGGAGGCACATCCAACCATAATAAATCACTGGCTGATTGCGCTCCCCATTGGGCAAGTTCTAAAGCCAGCGAGGCTAAATCACTGTGTAAAATTTCTGGTGGTGGTGTGGATGGCTGCTGCTTCAACTGCGCTTCACTGTACAGTCGCACGCACAAACCAGGCTCTAAACGCCCCGCACGCCCGGCTCTTTGCTGAGCCGAAGACTGACTAATTCTGACCTGTTCTAGGCGAGTAATACCCGTTTTCAAATCAAAACGAGCTCGCCGCTCAAGCCCAGAATCAACCACTAAGCGAATGCCCTCAATGGTTAATGAGGTCTCGGCAATATTGGTCGCTAATACCACTTTACGTTGACCACTCTTGGCAGGAAGCAGCGCTTGTTGTTGCTGCTCAAAAGGCATCTGACCAAATAAGCCATGCACGCTAATCTCGCTGGGCAAGTCGCTGAGCCGCTGTTGTAACTGAGCAATACTGGCCGCACTGGGTAAAAATGCCAGTAACGATCCGCTGTGCTGGGTGAGTAAGCCACGGATCTGCTGCTCCATCACCGCCTGCCAAGTTTGATTGGCCGATAGCGGACGATAGTCAACAGTGACGGGATAACTGCGTCCTTGTGATTCAAGGTAACCAGCGCGAGGCAATAGCGTTTGTAATGCAGAGCTGTCTAAAGTTGCTGACATAACAACAATTTTCAAGTCATCACGCAATGCCATTTGCACTTCCAAACTGAACGCTAAGGCGGTATCCGCTTGGAGACTGCGTTCGTGAAATTCATCAAAGATCACTAAATCGACACCACTTAACTCTGGATCGTGCTGAATCATCCGCGTCATGATCCCTTCAGTGACGACTTCTAAGCGAGTCTGTGCACTAACCTGACTCTCACCACGCACTCGATAACCCACCGTTTGGCCAACCGACTCACCCAATTGCTGTGCTAAATAATAGGCAATATTACGCGCGGCCAGTCTGCGCGGCTCCAGCATAATGATCTTGCCGTCGATCAGATTAGCCTGCAAAAGTTGTAACGGAAAACGGGTCGATTTTCCTGCCCCAGGAGGCGCTTTAAGGATCACTTGATTTTGCTGTTGGATAGCACGAAGTAATTCAGGAATAACCGCATCGATAGGTAAAGCTGACAAAATAGCGTCCTTCTCAAAAAGCAACGCAGTATTGTACATAAAAACAGTAGTGAAACCCAACTAACTTACTTTCAGTACATTATGTTGTGTCTCGAAAGTAAACCTTTTACAAACAGTAAAAAGCCAGACGCGATAAGTATGATTGATGGTCAATCCGAATCACTCAACGTGCCTTTAGATTGTTTTTAACGTATAAAATAAGCCTTTCCCTTATCAAACTGGTTATCGGATGCAATTTATCCCTGAGCTACACAGCGCCATCTTAATCAAACGCTACAAACGTTTTTTAGCCGATGTCCAATTAAACGATGGCTCAATCATGACTATCCACTGCGCCAACACAGGGGCAATGACCGGCTGTGCTCAACCCGGCAGTCGAGTATGGTATTCCACCTCCGACAATCCTAAGCGTAAATATCCACACAGTTGGGAACTCACCGAAACCCTCTCCTCTCAACAGATTGTGGTGAATACCTTACGAGCCAATCAATTGGCATTGGAAGCGATTGAAAACGGGACGATTAAGGAGCTACAAGGCTACCCTCAGCGACAGAGCGAAGTAAAATATGGCCAAGAAAATAGCCGAATTGATCTCTTGCTTAGTGGTCCAGATTTACCAAACTGTTATGTAGAAGTGAAAAGTGTCACCTTACTTGATGATCCTTCTCTCAATCATCACGTAGGAAAGCCATCTGTCGGTCAAGGTTATTTCCCAGACGCGGTAACCTTACGAGGACAAAAACACTTACGTGAACTGACCGAAATGGCCAAAAATGGGAGTAGAGCAGTACTTTTATTCACTGTTTTGCATTCAGGGATTGAAAAAGTCTCTATCGCTCACCATATTGACGCGAACTATTCACAATTGTTAACCATGGCTCAAGAAGCCGGTGTCGAAGTACTGTGCTATAAAGCGCAACTTTCACCACGAGAAATCCAATTAGTATCGCCAATCGAGTTTGTGCCTTCACAGTAAAAAAATGATGACACCTTCACATTGACGATAAGTTTACGATTGAGTATTTGCCTCGGCCCCTTCTTTTTGCTATAGATACCCGCCTCAAATTAACTGCTCTCGCAGTTGACTAGGTGTTAGTAGGAGATGCTGTATGCCAGAATCCAAAAAGAAAACGCTAGGCACCCTAGCCATTGCAGGTGTTGAGCCGTATCAGACCAAACCCGGTGAAGAGTATATGTCGCCGGATCAGATCGCTCATTTTACTAAAATTTTAGAAGCTTGGCGTAACCAGCTTAGGGAAGAAGTCAGTCGCACCGTTCACCATATGCAGGATGAAGCAGCAAACTTTCCCGATCCCGTGGATCGCGCGTCTCAGGAAGAAGAATTCAGCCTAGAACTGCGTAACCGTGATCGTGAACGTCGCTTGATCAAAAAAATTGAAAAGACGCTCGATAAGATCAAAGAAGACGATTTCGGCTTCTGTGAATCTTGCGGTGTTGAAATCGGTATTCGCCGTTTAGAAGCTCGTCCAACGGCAGACTTGTGTATCGATTGTAAGACACTGGCAGAAATCAAAGAAAAGCAGATGATGGGCTAACCACAGTCGCAACGCTGATTGATGATAAAAAAGGAGCACCATGCTCCTTTTTTATTGGCGGTGATTTGCTTACTATTGCAAGCTAGCGCGGTTACTCTGCCGCAGCTATTTCCGACTCAACGGACTGTATTTTTTACTACATTTAACTGTTATCACTATGAATTACATCGGTCGCTTTGCTCCCTCACCTTCTGGTCCACTGCATTTTGGTTCGCTGATTGCCGCGTTGGGCAGTTATTTTCAAGCCAAAAGTCAGCAAGGGAAATGGCTGGTGCGCATAGAAGATCTCGACCCGCCACGAGAAATGCCCGGCGCGGCACAATCGATCTTACAAACACTGGAAGCCTATGGCTTAACATGGGATGGTGAAGTGGTTTATCAAAGCCAGCGGCACACTCTCTATCAAGACCAAATCGATGCTTGGCTTAAGTCAGGGCAAGCTTATCGCTGCCAATGCACTCGCCAACAGATCAAGCAAAGCGGTGGATTTTATACTGGCACTTGCCGAGGGGTATTCCTCAATCCGCGCCAATCTTGTGCGATTCGTCTACGCATGGACTATCCGACTTATCAATTTACCGATCTAAAACAAGGTAACATCACCATTCCTAAGCCATTAGCGGAAGAAGATTTTATCATCAAACGTCGTGATGGCTTATTTGCTTATAATCTCGCCGTGGTCATTGATGATATCGCACAAGGCGTCACTGAAGTGGTCCGTGGTGCCGATTTGATTGAGCCAACCGGGCGACAAATTAGCCTGTATCACACTTTACAACAAAAGCCGATTCACTACTTACATTTACCATTGGCGATGGATGGTAACGGGAATAAACTCTCTAAACAAAATCACGCCCCAGCGATTGATATTGAACATCCCAAACCGACGTTGATTCGCGCGATGCAGTTTTTAGGCTTTGCAATACCGGACGAAGTTATCGATGCTCAGCTCGACGAAATCATTCATTGGGGGAGTCAACATTGGCAAGTCGCGCAGCTCCCTGAAGCGACAAAGATCACACCGTGATTCTCAAACGGCGCTATCTACGCTATTATTAGCCGCAATTCGGCCCATTTAAGCCACAACAGGTGCACCACAACGCTTGAATAGCCAACACCAATCATTGTCAGATGCACATGAATAATAATGAATTAGAAACACGCGAACCTCGCGTATACCCAGAGCTTGCGCTCAACGTAATCACTCGCCAAGAGCATAATATCTCTCGGCAGTTGATTAGCGAAAATGCTTTAAAAGTCTTGTACCGCTTACACGGTGCCGGATTCGATGCTTATTTAGTTGGAGGAGGTGTGCGTGATTTATTGCTCAACCATACTCCAAAAGATTTTGATATTGCCACCAATGCGACCCCAGAGCAGATCCGTCAGCTATTTCGTAACTGTCGCCTGATTGGCCGCCGCTTTCGTTTAGCACACATCATGTTTGGTCGTGACGTGATTGAAGTCGCCACTTTCCGCGGTCATCATCAAGAGATCAATCAACACATCGCAGCGCAGTCAGAAGCGGGCATGCTGTTGCGTGATAACGTGTATGGAACCATCGATGAAGATGCTGAACGCCGTGATTTCACGGTCAATGCGATGTACTACAACATTGCTGACTATAGTATTCATGATTATGCTGGTGGTATTGAAGATCTCGATGATAAGTTGATCCGCTTAATCGGCGATCCACAAACTCGCTATCGTGAAGATCCGGTGCGCATGCTGCGCGCGATTCGTTTCGCCGTTAAATTGGATTTTGATATCGAAGAAGATACCGCCGCCCCGATTGAAACGCTGGCTCCACTATTAAAAGAAATCCCTTCGGCACGCTTGTACGAAGAATCGCTGAAAATGCTGCAAAGTGGTCATGGTTTAGAGACCTATCATTTGATGCGTGAGTACAACCTGTTCCAACAGTTATTCCCGCAGGTTGCTGAATACTTTACGGAAGATTACTCATCACAAACCGAGCAGATGCTTGATTTGGTGCTTGACTCTACTGATTTACGTATCGAAGAAGGTAAACGCATCAATCCGGCCTTTATGTTTGCCGCGTTTCTTTGGTATCCAATGGTCACGATCGCTGAACAATTAATGGCATCCAAAGCGCTTAATTTTTACGATGCGGTGATGGAAGCAAGCAACGATATTCTCGACCAAGTCGTTAAGTCGATTGCGATTCCACGTCGCCATACCACGACCATTCGAGAAATTTGGCAGATGCAGTTGCGTTTACCTCGTCGTAACGGCAAACGCGCCTTCCGCTTATTAGAGCTCAATAAGTTCCGCGCTGGATTTGATTTCCTTGAAATGCGTGGTGAGATTGAAGGCGGCGACGTGCAAAAACTCGCGAAATGGTGGCAAACATTCCAAAATGCGGGTCGTAATATGCGCCAAGCCATGGTCAACGACTTAGACAGTGCGGATAGTGACGGCCCGAGTACTCGTCGACGTAAACCGTCCACTCGTAAGCGCAAACCTAAGGGAAAAACAGCGCTATGACCATCGCTTATATTGCGGTAGGCAGTAATTTAGCAAAGCCCATATTACAAGCCAAACAAGCGATTGAGGCACTCAAACAGTTGCCGAAATCACAGTTTATTGCTGCCTCATCGCTGTACAGTAGTACGCCAATGGGGCCCCAAGATCAGCCAGAATACATCAATGCTGTTGTCGTAATTGATACTCAGCTCAGTCCATTAGCTCTGCTAGATTGCACTCAAGCTATCGAACAAGAGCAAGGACGTGAGCGTAAAGCTGAACGCTGGGGGCCAAGAACGCTCGATTTAGATATCCTTCTCTATGGCGATGAGATCATCGATTCACCACGCTTAACGGTACCTCATTACGGTATGAAAGTGCGTGAATTCGTACTTTACCCCCTAGATGAAATAGCCCCTGATTTATCTCTCCCTGATGGAACTAAGCTGAGCGATCTACTCTCAGAGGTTGATCGTAATGGACTTAGTATTTGGCACTCGCCAACCTGAGTATAAGGACATCCTATGAAAAAAATAACCATTAACGACCTGATAAACTGGAAACAGCAAGGCCGTAAATTTCCAACGGTAACCGCCTACGATGCGAGCTTTGCTCAATTGTTTGAAAGCCAAGAAATGCCAGTGTTACTGGTCGGTGACTCTCTAGGTATGGTACTGCAAGGGCAAAATGATACGCTGCCAGTGACTATTGCCGATATTGCTTATCACACGCGCTGTGTGAGAGCCGGGAGTCCAAATTGCCTACTGATGGCAGACATGCCCTTCATGAGTTACGCTACACCTGAGCAAGCGTGTGAGAACGCCGCTCAGCTGATGCGTGCTGGAGCCAACATGGTCAAGATTGAAGGCGGCGACTGGTTGGTTGAGACGGTCAAAATGCTCACTGAACGCGCCGTTCCAGTCTGCGCTCATTTAGGGCTTACCCCTCAATCAGTCAATATTTTTGGTGGTTATAAAGTACAAGGTCGTGAACAAGACAAAGCTGATCGTATGGTGAAAGATGCGATCGCCTTACAAGACGCAGGGGCACAACTGATTGTATTAGAGTGTGTACCCGCAGCATTGGCGAAAAGGATCACTGAGTTACTTGACGTTCCGGTGATTGGCATTGGTGCTGGTAACAGCACCGATGGACAGATCTTAGTAATGCACGACATGTTCGGTATCTCGGCCAATTATATGCCCAAATTTTCCAAAAATTTCCTCGCAGAGACAGGAGATATGCGCCAAGCGGTCGCCAAATATATGGCTGATGTGTTAAGCGGCGCGTTTCCTGATGATGCACATACTATTGCCTAAAGGAGTAATCCATGCAGACTTTTGCTGATATTTCAGCTCTTCGCGAGCAGATAAAACAGTATAAGCGTGATGGTCGCCAAGTGGCTTTTGTGCCAACCATGGGCAATTTACACGAAGGTCATTTGACCTTAGTTCGTAAAGCCCGTGAATTGGCTGATGTTGTCGTGGTTAGCATTTTTGTCAACCCAATGCAGTTCGAACGTGCCGACGATCTCAATAACTACCCACGCACTTTAGATGACGATCTTAGTAAGTTGAATAGTGAAGGCGTTGAGTTGGTCTTTACTCCGACTGCCGAGACGATTTATCCCAATGGACTGGATAAACAAACCTTTGTTGAAGTCCCAGGGCTTTCTCAGATGCTGGAAGGAGCGTCCCGTCCAGGTCACTTTCGTGGTGTCGCGACGGTCGTTAATAAGCTATTTAATATAGTTCAGCCTAACATCGCCTGTTTTGGCGAAAAAGATTATCAGCAGTTAGCCGTCATTCGACAAATGGTTCAAGACTTATGTCTAGACATTGAGATCGTCGGTGTCGCTACCGTACGTGAAATGGATGGTTTAGCGATGAGTTCGCGCAATAACTTATTAACCATTGATGAGCGTCAACGAGCTCCCGTACTCGCCCGCACGATGCGTTGGATAAGCAGCACCATCCGCGGTGGTCGAGATGATTATCCCTCGATCATTGAAGATGCGATTGACCAATTACGAGCGGCCGATATTGAGCCTGATAATCTGTTTATTCGCGATGCGCAAACCCTATTACCGATCAGTGCAGAGAGTAAACAAGCGGTCATTTTAATGGCGGCTTTTTTAGGTAAAGTGAGACTTATCGACAATCAAGTGGTTGAACTTAATGCTGATACTAAAAGTAGCAGTGAAGAAGAGTAACCCTTTGCCCTCGGTATATTGAGCGCGATTCTCTAAATAAAAAGGTCAACCTGCTAAAGGTTGACCTTTTTATTCGTGGCTTACCTATCGGTGATAACCATCGACAATACCCATCGATAATAGTGATTAACTGCGTAATCCTTTACCTTTACTCACTAAGTAATGAGCAATCGAATAAAGGACGATAATAAATACCGCCAATACGCTAAATGAAGTCACCACATTAACATCCGAAACGCCTAAGAAACCATAACGGAATGCATTAACCATATAGACGATTGGGTTAATTTTCGATACCGCTTGCCAAAAGTCCGGTAATAAGCTGATTGAATAAAAAACACCGCCCAAATACGTCAATGGCGTAAGAATAAATGTCGGGATGATCGAAATATCATCAAAGGTTCGCGCAAAAACGGCGTTAATTAATCCACCTAAAGAAAACACAATCGATGTCAGAAAAACCGTTGCACAGATAATGCCCCAATGTTCGATTTGTAAGTTGACAAAAAACAATGAAACAAACGTCACTAATGCACCAACCAACAGACCGCGTACCACTCCCCCCATCACGTAACCGGCAATGATCACGTAATTCGGTACTGGCGCAACCAATAACTCTTCAATATTCTTTTGAAACTTAGCACTAAAAAATGACGAAGCCACATTAGAATAAGAGTTGGTGATCACCGACATCATGATAAGACCAGGGACAATATATTCCATATAGCTAAAGCCATTCATCTGACCAATGCGTGAACCGATCAAATTACCGAAAATCACAAAATACAGGCTCATGGTGATCACGGGAGGCACCAGCGTTTGCACCCAAATACGAGTAAAACGAGTAATTTCTTTGCGCAGTAGACTACAAAAAGCCGTCCAATAAATAGCGTACATTAGTTATCCCCCCGATTCGAATCACGCACAATCGTGACAAACAACTCTTCTAAGCGGTTGGCCTTATTACGCATTGAACGTACGCTAACGCCTTGTTGAGTTAACTGTTGAAAAACGGCATTTAAGCCTTGGCTTTTATCGAGTTCAATTTCTAAAGATCCATCAACCATGCGCTGAGAGATCACTTGGGATAACGGTTGCACTTTCTGTTCATCATCGATATCGAGAATAAACGTCTCGACACTCAGTTTACCCAACAGTGCCTTCATGGTGGTGTTTTCAATCAACTCACCACGATGAATAATACCAATATTACGACAGAGCATTTCCGCTTCTTCCAGATAGTGAGTAGTCAGAATAATCGTAATGCCCTGCTGATTAATTTTTTTTAAAAACTCCCACATCGAGCGACGCAGCTCAATATCAACCCCTGCCGTTGGCTCATCTAAAATCAGCAGTTGTGGCTGATGCATCAAAGCTCGAGCAATCATTAAACGCCGTTTCATGCCGCCGGAGAGATTACGAGCACGCTCTTTGCGCTTATCCCATAAATCCAGTTGGCTGAGATAAGTTTTCGCTCGCTCTTTCGCTAAGCGCTTCGGTACGCCGTAATAGCCCGCTTGCTGAATAACAATCTGCTCTACGGTTTCAAAAGGGTTAAAGTTAAACTCCTGCGGGACCAACCCCAAATACTGCTTAGCCTGTTCAAGATGAGTATCGATATCATATCCAAATACGTTAACTTGGCCTGAGGTTTTGTTCACCAGAGAAGAAATAATACCGATAGTAGTCGATTTACCTGCCCCATTTGGCCCGAGTAACGCGTAAAAATCGCCTTTTTTTACCGTTAAACTAATGCCTTTCAATGCTTCAAACCCACCTTGATAGGTTTTACGCAACTGATCAATTTCTAATGCATACATATTAATTACAGACTCTAGGCTATGACGATAACAACATCACTAGATGTGCTGGCGAGATGACGTTTTTTCAACCCCTTACATTAGGAAATAATAAAATATCCCCCTATCACTACCATTGCCTCAAATAAGCCGTAGAGGACAAGATTATTTTGCATAAAAACCACTATGATAAACTGCTCAGATGAGTAATCTATCTGCTAATTTATCAGAGAATCGTGTAAGCACATTGTGTATAGTTGGCTCAGTTAATAAAGGGAACGAAGATGCCAGTACTTAAACAGCTTTTTGAAAATAACTCTCGTTGGTCAGAGTCAATCAAATCCGAACGGCCAGAATACTTCGCAAAGTTAGCCAAAGGACAGAACCCCGATTTTTTATGGATTGGTTGCTCGGATAGCCGTGTCCCAGCAGAACGCTTAACTGGATTGTACTCAGGAGAGCTGTTTGTTCATCGTAATGTCGCCAATCAAGTGATTCATACTGATCTTAACTGTCTGTCGGTTGTGCAATACGCGGTCGATGTACTAAAAGTGAAACACATTATTGTCTGTGGTCATTACGGCTGTGGCGGTGTGACGGCAGCGATCGATAATCCTCAATTAGGCCTAATCAATAACTGGCTGCTGCATATTCGCGATTTGTACTTTAAGCATCGTCACTATTTAGAGCAGATGCCAGAGAAAGATCGCTCAGACAAACTGGCAGAAATTAACGTCGCAGAGCAAGTCTACAACCTAGGTAACTCCACCATCATGCAAACCGCTTGGTTACGTGGTCAAGACGTTGAGCTGCATGGTATGGTCTATGGTATTGAAGATGGAAAGCTTGAGTATTTAGGTCTACGCTGCGATTCTCAAGAACTGGTTGACGGAAGCTATCATAAAGCGATGGAGAAGATCCTTAATCCACAACATCAGCTATTGTGTCGTTAAATCATAGCTAGGATGCGCTTTAAGCGATGAGGTAATGCCCACATGATGGTGGGCATACTTTTAGGTGAAGATTGATCTTACTCTTGCGGCACGACTTTACCAATGTAAGGCAAATGACGGTACTTCTGTGCATAATCAATACCGACACCGACCACAAATTCATCAGGAATTTCAAAACCAACCCATTGAACATCGACATGAACTTCACGGCGTGAAGGCTTATCTAATAGAGTACAAATATTGATGGAGTTAGGCTCACGTAGCGCTAAAAACTCCTTAACCTTGGTTAGAGTATTGCCAGTATCGATAATATCTTCAACCAGTAAAACGTCTTTGCCTTTGATGTCATCATCCAGATCTTTCAAAATTCGTACATCACGCGAACTTTGCATGCTATTGCCGTAACTTGATGCTGTCATAAAATCGACGTGATGAATTTTATCAATCGCACGAGCTAAGTCGGCCATAAACACAAATGAGCCACGCAATAATCCAACCAAGACTAAATCTTCACTCTCTTGGTAATGCTCAGTAATCTGTTTACCTAATTCACGAATGCGTTGCTGAACATCGTGCTCAGAAATCATCACTTCTACTGTATGTTTCATACCTATCTCATGGGTTAGAGCGACATTCGACACCAGTGTGCAGCCTATCGCAGGTTGGTTCGGTAGGTATAATAACATCGCCGACGCGGGGTGTTAACCTTTCACCACCTTACTGCGCATAATTACCCGACTAAAACACCTACCCTCTTTAACGCTCTGTTTTCCCTCGCCTATTAATATCAGAATGATGAACATCATTCGCTAAACCATCAATAAAACTCATTGAAGGACAAGTCATTTCATAACAAAGCGCACTTTTTACCCACAACGTATTGACCTGAAACATATGCACCATTACACTCATACGGTTTTTTAAACAAATTATAAAAAAATCATTAGCGTAACTAAATACGCAACAACTCAGTCAATTGGCAAGGAAAACAACTATGGACGCATCTATTGAGAAACGCCCTAGAACAAGGCTATCTCCACAAAAACGTAAACAGCAACTCATGGAAATCGCGCTAGAAGTCTTCGCGAAACGAGGTATTGGTCGTGGCGGCCATGCTGACATTGCTGAGATCGCTCAGGTCTCAGTAGCCACGGTATTCAATTACTTCCCGACCCGTGAAGATCTCGTCGATGACGTTCTCACTTTTGTGGTGCGTGAGTTCTCTAATTTCTTAACTGACCATATCGATCTCGATTTGCATGCAAAGCAAAATATGCACAATATCGCGTCGGGTATGGTGAGTTTGGCTATCGACGATTGTCACTGGTTAAAAGTGTGGTTTGAGTGGAGCGCCTCTACGCGTGATGAAGTATGGCCACTCTTTATGTCGAGTAATCGTACCAATCAACTGCTAGTGAAAAATGTCTTTTCAAAAGCGATTGAGCGCTCAGAAGTATGTAGCAAACATAACCCTGAAGATCTTGCTACCCTGTTTCACGGCATCTGCTACTCGCTGTTCGTTCAAGCCAATCGAGCGCGTGATGAGGCCGATATGCAGAAACTGGTTAATAACTATTTAAATATGCTCTGTATCTATCAAGGCGATCGCGCAGTAGCTATCTAGTCAGCTGTATCTTGAATAACGGGAGGATCGAATCCCGTTAACTTCAAAAGATAGCAAAAAGCCGCTGAATCATTCAGCGGCTTTTATTATTCAAAAACGATCAATTACTTTTTCTTTTTGGCTTTCGCGTTTGGCAGGTCAGTAATTGTCCCTTCAAACACTTCAGCAGCAAGACCAACCGACTCGTGCAGCGTTGGGTGAGCGTGAATCGTGAGCGCGATATCTTCTGCATCACAACCCATTTCAATCGCTAAACCAATTTCACCAAGCAGTTCACCACCATTGGTACCGACAATCGCACCACCGATCACACGATGAGTCTCTTTATCAAAGATAAGCTTAGTCATACCGTCTGCACAATCAGAAGCAATAGCACGACCTGAAGCAGCCCATGGGAAAGTAGCGACTTCGTAGTTAAGACCTTCCGCTTTCGCTTCTTTCTCAGTCTTACCAACCCAAGCAACTTCTGGCTCGGTATACGCGATGGATGGAATCACTTTTGGATCAAAGTAGTGTTTCTTACCAGAGATCACTTCAGCAGCTACATGGCCTTCATGGACACCTTTGTGTGCCAACATTGGCTGACCGACAATGTCACCAATCGCAAAAATATGTGGCACATTGGTACGCATTTGCTTATCGACATGGATAAAGCCACGCTCATCAACTTCAATACCCGCTTTTTCAGCGTCCATCAGTTTACCATTTGGCACACGACCGATAGCAACTAAGACCGCATCATAACGTTCAGCTTCTGCTGGTGCTTTCTTACCTTCCATTGACACGTAGATACCATCTTCTTTAGCTTCTACAGCGGTCACTTTGGTTTCGAGCATCAAGTTAAATTTGTTCTGAATGCGTTTGGTATACACCTTCACAACATCTTTATCTGCCGCAGGAATCACTTGATCGAACATCTCAACAACGTCGATCTTAGAACCGAGAGAGTGGTAAACCGTTGCCATCTCAAGACCGATGATACCACCACCCATAATAAGCAGTTTCCCTGGAACTTCTCTTAGCTCTAGTGCATCGGTTGAATCCCAAATGCGAGGATCTTCATGAGGAATAAACGGCAATTTAATTGGACGAGATCCGGCAGCTACGATCGCATTATCGAAGTTAACCAGTGTCTTACCTTCTTCACCATCGACTTCAAGCGTATTCGGACCGGTAAATTTACCAAAGCCATTCACCACGGTTACTTTACGCATCTTAGCCATACCGCCAAGACCGCCCGTTAGCTGGTTAATGACTTTTTCTTTCCATAAACGAACTTTATCAATATCGGTTTGTGGTTCACCGAATACAATGCCGTGATCAGCGAGCGCTTTCGCTTCTTCAATCACTTTAGCAACGTGGAGTAGCGCTTTTGATGGGATACAGCCGACATTCAAACAAACACCACCAAGGGTGCTATAACGTTCAACGAGTACGGTTTCAAGACCTAAATCCGCACAACGGAAAGCCGCGGAGTAACCGGCAGGACCTGCGCCCAGTACAACAACTTGGGCTTTAATTTCTTTGCTCATTTCGACCTCTTATAGTCAATATCCCTAACAGGCTGAGTGGAGGGTTCTATCTTGCTTGATAATAAAGAATTTAATCAAACATAATGGTTTAAAACGATTATTTTTCAGACCGCAACAGTTTACAGAGATGTTAATGGTGTGAAAAGTAAATCCATTTAGCCTGTGAGCTAGACGACAATTCGCTGAATAAAAAACACTATATCAGCCAATTACAAGATAATAGTTGAATCAAGGCGGCTGAAAAGCCGCCTTCACTCGCTAACTGCTTATAATACTAAACGACGAATATCGCTTAGGCAGCCATTCAAGTACGTAATAAAGCGTGCACCTTCTGCACCGTCGATCACTCGGTGATCGTAAGACAGTGACAATGGAAGCTGTAAGCGTGGAGCAAATTCTTTACCGTTCCACACTGGCTTAATTTCCGACTTAGATACACCAAGAATACCCACTTCTGGTGCATTGACGATCGGCGTAAATGCCGTACCACCAATACCACCTAGGCTAGAGATAGTAAAGCAGCCACCTTGCATATCAGCAGCGGTCAGTTTACCGGCACGCGCTTTTTTCGAGACTTCAGCCAGCTCAGCTGAAAGCTCGTAGATGCCTTTTTTATTAACATCTTTAAATACAGGTACCACTAGACCATTCGGGGTATCTACCGCAATACCCACGTTAACGTACTTCTTGAGAATCAAGCTTTCGCCATCTTCAGACAATGAAGAGTTAAATGCAGGGAAGGCTTCTAGCGCTTTAGCGACCGCTTTCATGATGAACACCAGTGGGGTGATCTTCATGCCAGTGTCTTTCTTCGCTTCGATAGCGTTTTGCTCTTTACGGAAATTCTCTAACTCAGTGATGTCCGCGTTATCCCATTGGGTAACGTGTGGGATCATTACCCAGTTACGGTGCAAGTTAGCACCAGAGATCTTCTTAATGCGAGAAAGTGGTTGAACTTCGGTTTCACCAAACTTGCTAAAGTCCACTTTTGGCCAAGGAAGCAGACCAAGTGCCGCGCCATCACCTTTACCAGAAGCGACCGCCGCGGATCCAGATTCAAGACGCTTTAGCGCTTCTTTAACGTAGTTTTGTACGTCTTCTTTTAAGATACGGCTCTTACGACCAGATCCTTTCACTTTAGACAGGTTAACACCGAACTCACGAGCGAGACGACGAACCACTGGAGAGGCATGAGCGTATTCATGATTCTCTTGGAAATCAGCTGTCGTAGCAGCACTCGCTTGTGCTACTGGTGCAGCAGCGGCAGCGCTTGGTGCTGAAGCTTGTACAGGAGCAGCAACCGCCACTTGCGCAGGAGCTGCGCCAGCCACTTCAAACACCATGATCAGTGAGCCAGTAGAAACTTTGTCACCCGCAGCGACTTTAATCGCTTTCACTTTACCAGCAAAAGGTGCAGGAACTTCCATCGAGGCTTTATCGCCTTCAACAGTAATCAACGATTGCTCTTCTTCAACCATGTCGCCAACCGCAACCATGATTTCGGTCACTTCAACTTCATCGCCACCGATATCTGGCACTTGAACGTCTTTATCTGCTGCTACAGCCGGAGCTGCTGGAGCGCTAGCTTGAGCAACAGGCGCTGGAGCCGAAGTACCAGAACCAGCTACTTCAAAGACCATGATCAAAGAACCCGTAGTCACTTTGTCACCAGAGGCAATTTTGATTTCTTTCACTGTACCAGCGAAAGGCGCGGGTACTTCCATTGAGGCTTTATCGCCTTCAACGGTGATCAACGATTGCTCTTCTGTTACCACGTCGCCGATGGCAACCATAATTTCAGTCACCTCAACTTCATCGCTACCAATATCCGGTACTTGAACTTCTTTCAGTTCAGTAGCGGCAGGAGCGGCGGCCGCAGCAGCAACAGGAGCCTCAGCCACAGGAGCCGCTGCAGCGGCACCTTCAGCTTCAAACACCATGATCAAAGAGCCGGTCGTTACTTTGTCGCCGACAGTCACTTTGATCTCTTTAACAATACCTGCTTGAGATGCAGGAACTTCCATTGAGGCTTTATCACCTTCAACAGTGAGAAGCGATTGATCTTCTTCAACCTTGTCGCCAACGCTGACAAGAATCTCAGTAACTTCAACCTCATCGGCACCGATATCCGGTACATTAATTTCGATTGCCATTATTCTTTCCTACCTTCAATTAAGCGTATAGCGGGTTAGTTTTTTCGGTGTCGATATCAAATTTCTTGATAGCTTCAACCACTACCGATTTCTCAACTTCACCACGTTTGGCCAGTTCGCTTAGTGCTGCAACCACAACATAACCTGCATTCACTTCAAAGTGACGGCGAAGGTTTTCACGGCTGTCTGAACGACCAAAGCCATCTGTACCTAATACTTTATAAGACTCCGCAGGAACGTAAGCACGTACTTGCTCCGCATAGTTTTTCATGTAGTCAGTCGCAGCAATCGCAGGCTCTGTACCCATCACTTGTGCGATATAAGGTACTTTGGCTTCCGCTTCAGGATGAAGCATTGCATCACGCTCACACGCTTGACCATCACGAGCTAATTCGTTAAATGAAGTCACCGAGTAAACATCCGAAGCAACGCCATAATCATCACTCAGAATTTGCGCGGCTTTGCGCACTTCATTCATGATCGTGCCAGAGCTCATCAACTGAACTTTCGCTTTTGAACCTGTGTAGGTTTCTAGCTTGTAGATACCTTTACGGATGCCTTCTTCAGCGCCTTCAGGCATTGCTGGCATTGCGTAGTTTTCGTTCATTAGCGTCAAGTAGTAGAACACGTTCTCTTGGTCACCATACATACGACGAATACCGTCTTGAATGATCACCGCCACTTCATAAGCGAAGGTTGGGTCATAAGAGATACAGTTTGGTACTGTGCTCGCTAGGATGTGTGAGTGGCCATCTTCATGCTGTAGACCTTCACCATTTAGCGTAGTACGACCCGCCGTTGCGCCCAATAGGAAGCCACGAGCTTGTTGGTCGCCCGCCATCCATGCCATATCACCAACGCGTTGGAAACCAAACATCGAGTAGTAAATATAGAACGGGATCATCGGTAGATCGTTAGTGCTGTAAGAGGTCGCCGCTGATACCCATGACGACATTGCGCCTAGCTCGTTGATGCCTTCTTGCAATACCTGGCCTGACGTCGCTTCTTTGTAGTAAGAAACGATATCACGATCTTGTGGGGTGTAGTTCTGACCATGCGGGTTGTAAATACCGATTTGACGGAACAGACCTTCCATACCAAAGGTACGCGCTTCATCAGCAATGATCGGTACGATGTTTTTGGCAATATTCTTGTCTTTCAGAAGAATATTCAACGTACGTACAAACGCCATGGTCGAAGAGATATCACGCTTTTGCTCTTCAAGTAGCGGTTTGAATTCTTCTAACTCAGGAATAACTAAAGGCTGAGTAAAGTTAGGCAAACGCTGTGGTGTATAACCATGTAAGGCTTTACGACGCGCATGCAAGTACTCGTACTCTTTTGAACCTTCTTCAAGCGTTAAGTAAGGTAAATCGTTGATCGCTTCATCTGAGATAAGATCTTGTAAACCAAGACGATTACGCATCGCAAGAACATGGGTCATGTCCATTTTCTTCACTTGGTGCGCAATGTTTTTACCTTCCGCCGCTTCACCCATGCCATAACCTTTAACGGTTTTCGCTAGGATAACGGTTGGACGACCTTTAGTTTCTTGCGCATTCTTGAACGCTGCGAACAGTTTTGATGGCTCATGACCACCACGTTTCAGAGCAAAAATCTCATCATCAGTCATATCGGCAACCAGTGCCGCTGTTTCTGGGTATTTACCAAAGAAGTGTTCACGAACGTAAGCACCATCTTTCGCTTTGAACGTTTGGTAATCGCCATCGATGGTTTCATTCATCAATTGCAGTAACTTACCAGAGGTGTCTTTCGCTAATAGTGCATCCCAGTTGTTACCCCAAATCACTTTAACCACATTCCAGCCAGCGCCTTTAAATAGGCCTTCTAGCTCTTGAATGATCTTGCCGTTACCCATCACTGGGCCATCAAGACGCTGCAAGTTACAGTTGATAAGGAAACATAGGTTATCCAGTTTTTCACGAGCAGCAAAAGAGATTGCGCCGCGTGATTCTGGCTCATCCATTTCACCATCACCAAGGAAAGCGTAAACGCGTTGCTCAGAAGTATCTTTAAGACCACGACCATCTAGGTACTTAAGGAAACGAGCTTGATAAATAGAGGCGATTGGACCCAGACCCATAGATACGGTCGGGAATTGCCAGAATTCAGGCATCAATTTCGGGTGTGGGTAAGAAGGCAGACCTTTGCCATCGACTTCCTGACGGAAGTTGTCCAATTGTTCAGCAGTCAGGCGACCTTCAACGAAGGCACGCGCGTAGATTCCTGGAGAAATATGACCTTGATAATAAACGAGGTCACCACCATCTTTTTCGTTAGGAGCACGGAAGAAATGGTTGAAGCACGTTTCATAAAACGCGGCAGAAGACTGGAAAGAAGCCATATGGCCACCCAAATCAAGATCTTTCTTCGAAGCACGAAGAACAATCATGATCGCGTTCCAACGAATGATTGAACGAATACGTTTTTCAATCGTGGTGTCGCCAGGGTAAGCGGGCTCTTGGGCTGCAGGGATCGTATTGATGTAATTAGTGTTGATACCGGTTGGCATATCTACACCACCAAGACGAGCTTTTTCTAGAACTTCTTCTAGTAAAAATTGCGCACGCTCTACGCCTTCTTCACGTACCACGGATTCCAGGGCAGCTAGCCACTCCTGAGTTTCCAGTGCATCTACGTCATGCTTCATGTCAGACATGGCGATCTATCCTTCTGTTGGTTGGATTTATTTAGAACCGCAATGGACCGCTATTGCGGCTCATTACCCTGTTGGATGCGACGGAGAGAACGTTCACGTCGAGACTCTTCTCGGGTCAAATCCAACAATGTTTCTTCGATATAAGCTAAATGTGAGTGTGACATTTCTCGTGCTTTTTCTGGCTGACCAGAAACGATCGCATCCACGATATTAGCTCGGTGCTTAGTTACTTTCTCCTCCGCTTCGGGGCGGCGGCGTAATAATTTAAAATTTTGCAAAATATTTTGCTCAAGCAAAGGCGCAAGGCTACGAACGATATGCAGCAGCACCACATTATGAGTGGCTTCGGTAATCGCTATCAAAAAGGCCATGACCGTGCTGGCTTCTGCTTCGGTATCTTTCAAGTCTTGAACTTCGCTAATTCGCGCCAAACTGGTTTGAATACGAGCAAAATCTTCATCGGTACCACGCAAAGCGGCAAAATAAGCTGAAATACCTTCCAACGCATGGCGTGCTTCCAGTAAATCTAACTGTGTTTCCGAATGACTAGACAATAAATTTAGCAGAGGATCAGAGAAACTTTGCCAGATATGTTCACTGACAAAGGTTCCGCCACCTTGGCGACGCGTCAATAAACGTTTTGCTTCTAAACGCTGTATCGCTTCACGTATCGAAGGACGAGAAACCTCGAACTGTTTTGCCAGCTCGCGCTCCGGAGGGAGTTGCTGCCCTGGGGCTAATGTTCCTTCCACAATCAACCGTTCTAACTCTTGCTCTATCACATCAGAAAGTTTCGGCTGACGAATCCTTTGATAAGCCATAATTTATTGTTCTTCTACTGGTCATTTTTTGCAGGCAATTGGTAATACCAATTTCAAGTTGGGGTAGAAATTAACATAATTAAAACGCGAGTGTCCAGTCAAAAGTTGACCCAAATCATAGAACCCGCCAAGTTAAAACACTTTGATAACAACCGCGTATTAAAACAGCAATAGTATAGGTCAGACCAATTACAAATTAAGCCTAAGTCAATAACCTAATAAGGTCGTAGCGAAAAATAATAGCAATAGAGTGACCGGACTGAGTGTAGGTGAACTCAGTCCGGAATGAGAAGTTGGCGAGGATTATTTGGCTTCTAAGCAATCAATCAGTAACTGTAAAGACTGGTTGCCACGGAATTCGTTAATGTCGAGTTTATAAGCTAAGCGTACCGTTTTCACCGAAGCATCGGGCCAACGACGGAGATCAACATTAAAAGCAATACCATCGATCATGATATTGGTTGGACGACCTTTAAATAACGGTTCAAGCATTAATTTTAAGTGTTTTTCACCGACTAATTTTTGGTGGAGAACTTTAAACTCACCGTCAAACAGTGGATCAGGGAAGGCTTGTCCCCAAGGCCCTGCGGATCTTAATAACTCGGCGGTATGCATCGAGAACTCTTCTGGAGTTAACTCACCATCACTGAGTACGATCCCTTTTAAGCTGGCTTCATCTAACTGCAAAGCCACTTCGTGCTCAAACAGCTGACGAAAACGCGGCAAGTTAGCTTCAGCAATGGTTAACCCTGCCGCCATCGCATGACCACCGAATTTGATAATGATCCCCGGATTCTGGGTATCAATTTTATCTAAGGTATCTCGCATGTGTAAGCTAGGGATCGAGCGACAAGAACCTTTAATTAATCCGTCGCCACCATCGGCAAAGGCAATCACGGGACGGTGGTATTTGTCTTTGACCCGGGAAGCTAAAATACCGATCACCCCTTGATGCCAATCTCGTTGAAATAACACTAACCCCTGTGGCAACGCGCTATTATCGGCAAACTGAAGACGCTCACAAAACGCCAACGCTTCTTGCTTCATCCCTTCTTCGATTTCTTTACGAGTTTGATTCAGGGCATCCAATTCGCTGGCCATACGCCGCGCGGCATGGATATTGTCGGTTAACAACAGTTCAACCCCAAACGACATATCATCCAACCGCCCAGCCGCGTTAATCCTTGGCCCGAGCGCAAAACCGAAATCGGCGGCCACTAGCTTTCGCGCATCGCGTTTAGCAATTTCAATTAAGGCTTGGATACCCGGACGGGCTTTACCTGCGCGAATACGCTGTAAACCTTGATGGACTAAAATCCGATTATTGTCATCCAGCGGAACCACATCAGCCACGGTACCTAATGCCACTAAATCGATCAATTCCATAAGTTTAGGTTCAGGGATGCCGTGTTTAATAAACCATCCTGACTGACGCATATGCACGCACAGTGCCATCATTAAGTAAAACGCCACCCCTACTCCAGCAAGCGCTTTTGACGGAAACGCACACTGCTGTAGATTAGGATTCACCATGGCATCGACCTCAGGCAATACCTGTCCGGGTAAATGGTGATCGGTGACTAAGACTTGCAAACCATGTTGCTTGGCATAACGTACCCCTTCGATGGAAGAGACGCCATTATCCACCGTCATGATCATCTCTGCGCCCATATGTAAGGCTTGATCAACCACTTCAGGACTGAGTCCATAGCCATCTTCAAAACGATTAGGGACTAAATAATCAACATTACGGCTACCCAGCATTCTCAGCGCTAATACCGACAGCGCGCAACTCGTGGCCCCATCGGCATCAAAATCGCCGACAATAATGATCCGCTTTTGCTGCTCAATGGCATTCAATAGGAGTGACACGGCTAGTTCAATCCCGTGCAGACTTTGATACGAATGCAAAGATTTAGCGCTTTTCTCTAATTGCTCAACACGGGTAATGCCTCGATTAATATAAATACGTTTCAATAAATCGGGGATACTGTCAGGCAATAGGCTTAAATCGACTTCTGGTCTTCTGTGGATCTCGATCATAAAAATAATCAGGCTTGGACATGCCAAGCCTGTTTCCTCGTAATAAACAACGTCGTGAGATTAGCCTTGTTGAAGGCGTTGCAGTAATTGAGCTGCGGGTAAGTAGCCACCGATCATCTCACCGTTTGGTAAGAACATTGCTGGCGTACCTGAAATACCCAGCTCTTGACCTAATTGATAATGTTCAGCAATGGTCTGTTTACATTGAGCGATATTCCCTTGCGGGGTTAACGTTTTGCGCTCAATTTTCACCTCGTGCATGGCTTGCTTCGGATCGCTAGCACACCACATCGCCGCCATTTGCTCGGCAACAGGGCCGGCAACGCCTTGACGAGGAAACGCTAAATAACGGATGGTGATCCCCAAATCATTGTAATCTTTAATTTGGCTATGCAAACGAACACAATAACCGCAGGTCGTATCGGTAAACACACTCACGATATAGCGCTCTTGAGGCGCTTTAAATTCAATTGTGCTCGATGCAACTTGTTGTAGTTTTTGTGCATTAATCGGCGCTTGGCGCTTGGCTAATACATCGACATAACTGCCGTCATCCTTCAATGCGTATAACGTTCCGGCAATAAAATGTTTACCGTCTGGTGAGGCATATAACACGCCACCGGGCGTTTGCACTTCGACCAATCCGCTGATCTCAGAAGCAACGATAGCCGTGACATCAATACCTAATGGGGCAAAACGTTGCTCAAACCCTGCTTTATCCAAACTTGGCGTTTGCTCTTTTGATTCCTGTGCATGGCATGCCATGGTGAAAAATGGTAAAGCAAAAAGCGTCAGACGGTGTAAAACCTTCATAAATAATCCTTTCTTTTAAGCCCTTGGATGGTGCTCGCTGTGTATTTGTTTGAGTCGCTCAGTCGCAACATGAGTATAAATTTGCGTGGTCGATAAGTCACTATGACCAAGCAGCATCTGTACCACGCGTAAATCGGCACCATAGTTGAGTAAATGGGTGGCAAAGGCATGACGTAAAACATGGGGAGACAGCTTTTCGACATCAATCCCAGCAATCACGGCATAATATTTAATCCGATGCCAAAAGGTCTGCCGCGTCATTTGTTGCGCACGTTTACTTGGGAAGACCACATCAGACGTATTCTCGCCCAGTAAATGTAAGCGCCCTTGAGCGATAAACGTTTCAATCCATTCAATGGCATTTTCACCCATCGGCACTAAACGCTCTTTACCGCCCTTACCAACTACCCGCACCACACCTTGACGTAAGCTGATGTTTTCCATGGTTAACGAAATCAGTTCAGTAACACGCAGTCCGGTCGCATACAATAACTCTAGCATGGCTTTATCACGCAACTCCAATGGATCATTAGGATCCGGCGCATTCAACAGCGCTTCGACTTGCTCTTCACTGAGATCTTTCGGTAAACGCTGTGGCAATTTAGGGCTCACCAATAAGGCACTCGGATCGTCACTACGCACTTTTTCACGATGCAAATACTGAAATAAACGACGTAACGCCGAGAGCATTCTTGCTCGTGAGGTTTGTTTATAATCTTGATCGGTTAGCCAGCTCTGATACTCCAACAACCCAGCCAAGCTGATGAAATCTAATCGGTAATCGTGTTGCTCCATCCAGAGCAATAATTTTGTGAGGTCATTGCGATAAGACATCAGGGTATTTTCCGCTAATCCTCGCTCCATCCACATCGCATCTAAAAACTGCTCAACCAGTCCATGGTCGGCCGACAATTGCTTTGACACCGCTTCTTCTCATTATTTATTAGATTTAGACCTCAACTTAATACCACAAAATAGTCGCCACTCCTAGGTGGCATCTCTGGTCGAATTGGGTATAGAATTCGTCCATCGTTCTAAACCATGAATAAGATTCTATGAAAATTGGCCTATTTTACGGTTCTACCACCTGTTATACCGAAATGGCAGCGGAAAAAATGCGCGCCATTATTGGCGAAGAATTATTGACCCTCCATAATGTCAAGGAGACGCCACTAAGCAAAATGCGTGATTACGACCTGCTGATTTTAGGCATCTCAACTTGGGATTTTGGTGAAATCCAAGAAGATTGGAGTGCAATATGGGATCACATCGATGGCGTACCGCTAAACGACAAGTGCGTCGCATTGTTCGGCTTAGGCGATCAAGAAGGCTATGGCGAGTGGTATCTGGATGCGATGGGGATGCTGCACGACGAGATCCAGAAGAGCGGCGCTAAGCTTATTGGCTACTGGCCCAATCATGGTTACCATTTTGATGCCTCGAAAGCACTGACTGCCGATGGTGAATATTTTGTCGGTTTAGCACTCGATGAAGATTCACAATATGAACTCAGTGATGAGCGTATTGCCAACTGGGTAGAACAGATCCTCACTGAATATCAACAGCTCAATTAAAGCGATAGCTGCTGAAAAAAATAGCGCCAATCAAATACCAATCCTGGATCGGTTTTGCGTTGCGGAGCGATATATTGATGACCGGTGATTCGCTGCTGAGTGATTGCCGGATAACGCTGTTGCAAAGCCTTTGTTAAGCGTACCAATGATTGGTATTGCGCTGAAGTATAGGGCACATAATCACTGCCCTCTAACTCTATACCTATTGAATAATCATTACACCGCGCTTGACCCGCAAAGGATGATTGTCCAGCATGCCAAGCTCGCCCAGAAAAAGGCACAAACTGCACGACCTCGCCATCACGGCGAATTAAACAGTGCGCTGAGACCTGCATCGTCGCAATAGTGGCAAAAAATGGGTGTGCGCTCGGATCCAATTGACCGGTAAAAAACTGTTCAATATAAGGCCCTCCGAACTGCCCCGGCGGTAAACTGATGTTATGCACGACCAATAGAGAAATGGGTTGTTGCTGAGTGCGCTGATCAAAAAAAGGCGACGGAACATGTCGAGCGACTTGATACCAGCCTGCTGGGTCAATCATCAATTTCACCTTATCGATTACACAAAATCCGTGATTAGTGGCTGAATTTCACGCCTAGTCAGCGTATCATTCAAACTCCGTTCGATAGCATATTAGATTAGATTCGCGATGAAAAACACCCATAACAGC
Source organism: Vibrio sp. 2017_1457_13 (assembly GCF_030851525.1). Classification (NCBI taxonomy): domain Bacteria; kingdom Pseudomonadati; phylum Pseudomonadota; class Gammaproteobacteria; order Vibrionales; family Vibrionaceae; genus Vibrio; species Vibrio sp. 2017_1457_13. The sequence continues at coordinate 74,391 of NZ_VHTA01000009.1, read as the reverse complement.
CAACAACGCCTTGATTACCTTAAACAACAGCTTCCCTTAGATATTACGCGTGCGGTACGTGATGCACTAGAAGAAGATCTTGGTGGTAGCGTCGATCCAACGGCAGATATTACCGCCAGCCTGATCCCTGCCGATGTCCATAATGTGGCGACGATCATCACTCGCGAATCGGGCGTATTTTGTGGACAAGCTTGGGCTGATGAAGTTTTTCGACAACTTGGTGGTGAAGTAGCGATAGATTGGCATGTGCAAGATGGTGACTCGCTCGAACCCAATCAAGTATTGTGCACGCTAAGCGGCCCTGCGCGCGCACTCTTGACCGGTGAACGTAACGCTATGAATTTTATCCAAACCTTATCTGGCTGCGCTACCGTTACCGCCCAATACGTCAAGCAACTGGAAGGCACCTCGTGTCGTCTATTGGATACCCGCAAAACGCTACCGGGACTACGTAATGCCTTAAAATACGCCGTCACTTGTGGCGGGGGCTTTAACCATCGTATCGGTGTATTTGATGCTTACCTGATCAAAGAGAATCATATTATTGCTTGCGGCGGGATCACCCCCGCGATCACGACTGCAAAAGCGCTTAATCCGGGCAAACCGGTTGAAGTGGAAACCGAAAACTTAGCCGAGCTCGAAGAAGCGATTCACGCCGGGGCTGATATTATTATGCTCGATAATTTTACCCTAGAGATGATGCGTGAAGCCGTGCGTATCAACGCAGGACGGGCTGCTCTGGAAAACTCAGGCAATGTCACCTTAGCGACCATTCGCGAATACGCGCAAACGGGAGTGGATTATATTTCGGTAGGGGCATTAACCAAGCATATTCAAGCGTTGGATCTCTCCATGCGCCTAAAAGGCTAAAGGTTCATCGGGTTTTATCCCCCTGAAGCATCGCCTCAGCCTATCATCGAATTGATATCAAACCACCATTGCCTCTTTATCACTCCCGATAAACACCAATTGCCACACTGTTTATCGGGATATCTTTAACTGACTCGCAGAATTTCAGCAACGACATTTCAACGCGGATGTAAAAACTGTCGCCTGACTCGAAACACATTTATGTGACAGTTTTATTAATGCAACCAGACACTTATCCTAATTCGGTCTCAACAACTGACCATACCCAAGGATAATTCAGTCATGAAAACTCACTACACTAAACAACAAGGCTTTACTCTAATTGAACTGATGATCGTCGTGGCGATCATTGGCGTGCTAGCGGCAATTGCCGTTCCACAATACCAAAATTACGTTGCGAAAAGCGAAGCCGCCTCAGCACTAGCTACCATCACAGGAATCCGTACTAATGTTGAAACCTATGTTGTGGGAGAAGGCGCTTTTCCTAAAGAGGATCAACTTAGTATAGTTGGCATTACCAATGATGGAAAAACTGCCTTAGGTGCAATCTCTTTAAAACCAGGTGAAAAAGGCGCAGGGGAAATCATATTTAAGTTTAATGATACTGGTGTGAGTCCCAAAATTACTACTCAAACGCTCACATTAGAAAGAACAGATGAAGGATATTGGAAATGTGAGACATCTATTGACACAGATTTACAACCCAAAGCCTGTAAAACAAAAGAAGGATAATAAATAGTCACGCTTTATAGTAAATTAAAAGATATAAAATGCTCACCAATCTCATCGCGATTTTGCGTCAGGCGCAACTACTTAGCCTGACCCAAGAAAAAGCGCTGGTCGAACATATCCAAGCTTCTGGCGCCAGTGCGCCGGAAGCTTTGCTGGATTTAGCGATCTTCGATAGCCAAGAGCTGAGCGAACACATCAGTCAGATATTCGCTTTACCGCTCCAAAATCTTAACGATTATGCCTACCCAGAGCTGTGCCAACAGCTCGGATTACGTGAGTTAATCATGCGCTACCAAGCGCTACCAATTGAGAATAATGGCTTGGTGCTCACCTTAGCCATGGCCGACCCGACTCATCTGCAAGCAGAAGAAGAATTTCGCTTTGCCACCGGACTCGCGATTGAAGTGGTGTTGGCAGACTATAAAGCACTACAAGGGGCTATTCGTCGCTTATACGGACGCTCATTAGTTGGGCATTCTGCGCAAGGCAAAGAGATCAGCCAAGACGAGCTAGCCAGCTTAGTCGATATTTCTGATGATGAGCAGCAACAAGTCGAGGATCTTAGCCAAGATGACTCTCCAGTTAGCCGGTTTATTAACCAAATCTTGCTTGATGCGGTGCGTAAAGGCGCGTCCGATATTCACTTTGAACCTTACGAGTCCCTTTATCGAGTTCGCTTACGCTGTGATGGTATTTTGGTGCAAACCCAACAACCCGCCAGCCATTTAGGCCGCCGGCTAGCGGCGCGAATTAAAATTTTAGCGAAACTGGATATCGCCGAGCGGCGCTTGCCACAAGACGGGCGAATTAAACTGCGCCTCAATGCCACCACCGCGATTGATATGCGCGTTTCCACCTTACCCACCTTATGGGGAGAAAAAATTGTCCTACGTTTACTCGATAGCAGCGCCGCCAGTTTAGATATTGACAAATTAGGCTACAACGAGATGCAAAAACAGCTCTATCTCAATGCTCTCAAACAGCCACAAGGGATGATTTTGATGACTGGTCCAACCGGCAGCGGCAAAACCGTTTCCCTTTATACTGGGCTGAGTTTATTAAATCGTGAGCAGGTGAATATTTCTACCGCCGAAGATCCCGTCGAAATCAATCTCCCCGGCATCAATCAGGTACAAGTGCAACCGAAAATCGGTTTTGGCTTTGCTAAGGCGCTGCGTTCTTTTTTACGCCAAGATCCGGACATTGTTATGGTCGGTGAAATCCGTGATGTCGAGACAGCTGAAATTGCCGTTAAAGCTGCTCAAACCGGGCATTTAGTGCTCTCCACGTTACACACTAACTCAGCAGCAGAGACCGTGATTCGCCTGACTAATATGGGCATTGAACCTTTTAATCTCGCTTCTTCATTAAGCTTAATCATCGCTCAGCGCTTAGCACGCCGTTTATGTCCGAACTGTAAAGTCGCCAAACAACCAAACGTAACGGAACAACAGCAGTTTGACTTATCAGCCGATGACATTCTCTACGCGGCGGATCCGAACGGTTGCAGTGAGTGCACCAAAGGCTACAGTGGCCGAGTCGGCATTTATGAAGTGATGGCGTTTAATAGCCAATTAGCTGAAGCGATCATGCAGCGCGCTTCCATTACTCATATCGAAGCCATTGCTAAAGCTAATGGTATGCAAACTTTACAAGAATCTGGAATAGAAAAACTCCAACAGGGGATCACCAGCATTGACGAGCTGCAGCGTGTTCTTTACTTCTAATCGATTGGATTTCTCGCTATGACGCTATCTAAAGCACAAGAACTGAAAAATTATCGCTGGAAAGGCATCAATAGCTCTGGCAAAAAAGTGTCAGGGCAATTTTTAGCGATCAGCGAATTGGAAGTGCGCGATAAACTCAAAGATCAACATGTGCAAATTCAAAAGATCAAAAAAAGCAGCCTCTCTTTGATCACTCGTCTCACTCATCGCGCCACAAACAAAGAGATTACCCTGCTGACTCGCCAACTCTCGACCATGCTCGCGACGGGGGTCCCCATTGTTCAAGCCTTAAAGTTAGTCGCTGATAGTCATCAAAAAGCAGAAATGAAATCGATCATCACTCAAATAAGTAAAGGCGTAGCAGCAGGGACGCCGATCTCAAAAGCAATGCGTACCGCCAGTAGCCTGTTTGACCCTCTTTACGTTGATTTGGTACAAACGGGTGAACAATCGGGTAACTTGGCGGAAGTTTTTGAGCGCCTTGCCACCTATCGAGAGAAAACCGAACAACTGCGCGCCAAAGTGATCAAAGCGTTAATCTATCCAGCGATGGTGATGTTGGTTGCGCTTGGCGTCTCTTACTTAATGCTCACCATGATTATTCCTGAATTTGAGCTTATGTTTCAAGGTTTTGGTGCCGAGTTACCTTGGTTTACTCAACAAGTACTTAAACTGTCGCATCTGGTTCAAGCCTACAGCTTAGTCTTTGTACTGCTCTGCATTGCCATCGTATTCGGTTTTAAACTTATCCGTAAAAAATCGTTCCAATTCCGTTTAAAAACCAGCCGCTTAGCACTCACTATACCCATTGTTGGTGGCATACTCTGCAAAGCGTCGATCGCCAAATTTAGCCGAACCCTCGCCACCAGCTTTGCGGCTGGGATCCCGATTCTTGATAGCCTAAAAACGACCGCGAAAACCGCAGGTAATCTTCATTTTGAAACGGCTATTCAACAAGTCTACCGAGATACTGCGGCAGGCATGCCAATGTATATCGCAATGCGCAATACCGGCGCTTTCCCAGAATTGGTTCTACAAATGGTTATGATTGGCGAGGAGTCTGGTAAGCTCGATGACATGCTGAATAAAGTAGCAACGATTTATGAATTCGACGTTGATAACACCGTAGATAATTTAGGTAAAATCCTCGAGCCCCTAATTATTGTCTTTCTTGGTACAGTGGTTGGTGGACTGGTCGTGGCAATGTATTTACCTATCTTTAACTTAATGAGTGTATTGGGGTAGTATACTCACTTTCGATGTTTTATCCCCAAATCACTGAAGAAGCAGATTGGTCATGATGAGTGATAAGCTCATCGCCTTGCTAAGCGCTCATTAAATATCAATAGGCTTAGCCCACCTCACGCCCACTCTAAGTTGAAAGGGAATAACACTCCTGCTGCTAACAAGAGCACCCTAAATGGACATTTTTTACTATATACCTTGGCTATTTCCCGCCTTAGCAACGCTATTAGGGTTAATCATTGGTAGTTTTTTGAATGTGGTGATTTACCGCTTACCAACGATGATGCAACGAGAATGGCGTCAAGAATGTGCCGATGCTTTTCCTGACTATGGCATCACACCCCCTGATGGCAAGCTCACGCTCAGTACACCTCGTTCAACTTGCCCTAAATGTCATACGCCTTTGCGCATAAGAGATAATATTCCACTTATCAGTTGGCTCTGCTTGCAAGGCAAATGCGCGCACTGTTCAGCACCGATCAGCGCTCGCTATCCGGCGATTGAGCTATTAACTGCCGTGAGCAGTTTGATCATTGCTCTGCACTTTAGCTTTAGCCCTTATAGTGTGGCACTGCTGCTGTTTACTTATGTGTTAATTGCCGCCACCTTCATTGATTTGGATAGTATGTTGCTGCCAGACCAATTGACTCTGCCTTTACTGTGGGCAGGGATCAGCCTAGCACTGTTGAATATTAGCCCACTCTCACTGAATGATGCCGTGATTGGAGCGATAGCAGGCTATCTTTGCTTATGGTCGATTTATTGGCTATTTAAGCTACTGACCGGTAAAGAAGGTATGGGCTATGGTGACTTTAAGCTGCTTGCCGCGCTCGGAGCTTGGTTAGGTTGGCAATTATTACCGTTAATCGTATTACTCTCTTCACTGGTCGGTTTGGTGTTTGGATTGATTCAATTGCGTTTGCAAAAACAAGGCATTAATAAAGCTTTCCCGTTTGGTCCTTACTTGGCGATTGCTGGTTGGCTGGCGATGTTGTGGGGCGATAAACTGATCGCTTGGTATCTATATTCATTAGTAGGATAACGCTCATGACGCTGATTATTGGCCTAACTGGAGGCATCGCGAGTGGCAAAACCACTGTCGCCAATCTGTTTCAAGAACATTTCTCGATTGATATCGTTGATGCCGATATCATTGCTCGGCAAGTGGTTGAAGTCGGTACTCCGGGCCTGAGCGCCATCATCGAGCACTTTGGTGAGGATATTTTACAAGACGATGGCCACTTAAACCGCAGCGCCTTGCGTGAACGAATTTTTGCCGACCCTAAAGAAAAACAATGGCTTAACTCAACGTTACACCCACTGATCAACCAACAAATGGCCGAGCAATTAAAGCTCGTTACATCGCCTTATGGTTTACTCGTTGTACCGTTATTAATTGAAAATCAATTACAATCGATGGTTGATCGCGTGTTAGTGATTGATGTAGATGAACAGACTCAAATTTCGCGCACCATGGCACGAGATAAGGTGGATGAACAACAAGCTCGAGCGATCTTAGCCGCTCAAGCAACCCGAGCTGAGCGTTTAGCGATGGCCGATGATGTGATTAAAAATGGAGCAAAAAACCGACAACTTTTGCCGCAAATCACAGAATTACATCAAAAGTATCTGGTAATGAGCGGTACAAATCGGTGAGAATACAGGTAAATCAATCAAGGCCAGTTTCATGAGCACACATAAGTTTGAACATCCGCTAAATGAAAAAACGCGCATTTATTTACGCGTCGAAGCGCTGCTCAATCAAATGGATCGAGCCTGTCAAACGGCTGACGGTATTCAGCATCAGTTGCTGTTTCGTTCTCTCTTTGACCTGCTAGATATTTTTGAGCAGATGCAACTGAAAAGTGAATTAGCAAAAGATATTGAAAAACAGCGTCAAACCTACCGACAATGGATTGATATTGACGGTGTCGACCAACAGATGCTGACTAGCCTGTTACAAGAGATTGACAGTGTTCATCGCTGCCTATTAGCCGGCGAACGCTTCGGCCAATCGCTAAAAGATGATCGATTCTTAAGTACCATTCGTCAACGATTTAACCTCCCCGGTGGCTCTTGTTGCTTTGATCTTCCCGCTCTGCATTACTGGCTACACTTATCATCAGAACAGAAGCAACTCGACATAAAACAATGGGTTGCAACCTTGCAACCCCTATCTGATGCGCTTGCATTATGGCTAAAACTCACCCGAGAAACCGGACATTTCCGAGCACGAATGGCACAAGATGGTTTCTACCAAAGCGACGCGGAAGACGCGAATATCCTGCGTTTATCGATTCCTTTAGAGTACGGCGTCTATCCGATGATTTCTGGTCATAAAAATCGCTTTGCCATTAAGTTCATTGATTTTTCTTCTGGTAAAGCCAGCAGCCGAAATATTCCTTTTGATCTTGCGGTGTGCTGCTAAATCCGTATCCTTCTGATTTGGTTTACCTACAGGATAGTGTCATGTCAAAAAAAATCACCGTGGTAAAGTGCCCCCAATGTGGCGATGATGTGCCGTGGAGCGCGCAAAGTCCTTTCCGGCCCTTTTGTAGTAAACAGTGTCAGATGATTGATTTTGGTACTTGGGCTGATGAAGAAAATACCATTCCTGGTGCACCCGATATGTCAGATAGTGACGGTTGGTCTGAAGAGCCGCTATAAGTCTCTCAGGGATAGAGGTTTAAAATACCCACCACCCTGAAGTAAATATGAGCATAAAAAAATCCCCAGCAGATTGGCTGGGGATTTTTTATGCTCTTATTCTACAACCAAAGGTTCGGTAGGTTCTGCATCAATCTCTATTTGCGTCACCCGCTGTAATCCTCTCGGTAGCAGTGCCCCTCGGCGGCCTCGCTCACCTCGGAAATTATCTAAATCCGTAGGCTTTAAGCCTAACTTTCGCTTTCCAGCGTAAAGCGTAATCGATGATCCAGACGGAATAGCCAGCAAATGAGAAACCACTTCTTCTCGCGCTTTCGCTTTCGCACTAGGAATATTAATGATCTTATTGCCTTTACCTTTGCTTAATTGCGGCAGATCTTTGATTGGAAATAGCAGCATTCGTCCCTGATTGGTCACCGCTAAAATCTCATCATGCTGCAGATCATTGACGGCTTGTGGTGCCAGTAACTCAGAGTTATTCGGCAAATTCACTAAAGCTTTACCACTGCGATTTTTCGATAACAGATCCGAACCTTTACACACAAAACCATAACCGGCATCAGAACCAACCAACCATAGCTGATCGTCTTCACCCATAATTACTTGGCGAATCGAACTGCCTTCAGTAATGTTCAACCGTCCGGTAATCGGCTCTCCCTGACCACGAGCAGAAGGCAGAGTATGTGCTTCTAATGAATAACTACGCCCATCACTGCCTAAAAAAGCCACCTGTTGATTACTCTTCCCGCAAGCATGCGCGAGGTAGTTATCACCGGATTTATAGTTCAAGCTATGGCAATCAACCTCATGCCCTTTGGCATGACGTACCCAACCTTTCTCTGAGATCACCACAGTGATCATTTCATTAGGCATCAGGTCACGTTCGGTTAAGGCTTTGGCCTCCGCACGCTCAACAATCGGTGAGCGGCGATCGTCACCGTATTTTTCCGCATCCGCTTTTAATTCTTTCTTGAGTAGCGTGTTCAAGCGTCGCTCAGAACCAAGTAACTCTTCTAATTTAGCGCGCTCTTTATCCAAAGCATCTTGTTCGCCACGAATTTTGACTTCTTCAAGTTTTGCTAAATGGCGCAGTTTGGTGTCTAAAATCGCATCGGCTTGAATGTCGCTAATCCCGAAGCGCTCCATCAAGATGCCTTTGGGTTCATCTTCTTGACGAATGATCTCTATCACTTCGTCAATATTGAGATAAGCAATCAACAAACCCTGTAGGATATGTAAGCGAGCCAAAACCTTATCAAGACGATATTGCAAACGAGCGCGCACCGTTTCACGGCGAAATTCAATCCATTCACTCAGAATCTGCGTTAAGCCTTTAACTTCAGGGCGATTGTTCAGGCCAATCATATTGAGGTTAACCCGAAAACTCTTTTCTAAATCAGTTGAAGCGAATAAATGATTCATCAAAGTATCGCAATCAACTCGACTTGAGCGCGGTACAATCACTATCCGTGTTGGGTTTTCGTGATCCGATTCATCGCGTAAATCTTCCACCATCGGCAGCTTTTTAGCGCGCATTTGCCCAGCGATTTGCTCCAACAGTTTCGCACCAGAGACTTGGTGTGGCAGCGCTGAAATAACGATATCCGAGCCTTCTTTATGCCATACCGCACGCATTTTGATGCTACCACGCCCGGTTTGATAGATTTTTTCTAAATCAGACGGTGGTGAAATTATTTCCGCTTCGGTTGGAAAATCAGGCCCTTTGACATACTGTATCAAGTCAATAAGACTGGCAGAAGGATGCTCGATGAGGTGAATCGTCGCCTCAACGACTTCACGGACATTATGGGGCGGAATATCGGTTGCCATACCAACAGCAATGCCGGTAACCCCATTAAGCAAAATATGTGGTAAGCGAGCCGGTAACATTTTCGGCTCTTGCATGGTGCCATCAAAGTTAGGCTGCCATTCCACCGTACCTTGGCCTAATTCACCCAATAGCACTTCGGCAAATTTAGACAACTTAGCTTCGGTATAACGCATCGCGGCGAACGATTTAGGATCATCCGGAGCCCCCCAGTTGCCTTGACCATCAACCAGTGGGTAACGATAAGAAAACGGCTGTGCCATCAATACCATGGCTTCATAACAGGCCGAATCGCCATGAGGATGATACTTACCCAGTACATCACCGACGGTTCGTGCCGATTTTTTGTATTTCGCTGATGCCGACAACCCCAGCTCAGACATGGCGTAAATGATCCGCCGCTGAACCGGCTTTAAACCATCGCCGATATAAGGTAAGGCGCGGTCCATAATCACATACATAGAGTAATTGAGATAGGCGTCCTCGGTAAACTTGCGCAGCGGTAACTGTTCTACGCCCTCAAAACTGATTTCACTCGACATTCTATTGTACCTCGGCCATATCACCATTGCGTTGTAACCAACTGCGTCGATCGTCCGCGCGTTTTTTACCCAGCAACATATCCATCATTTCATCGGTCTCTTTATCGTCATCAATGGTTAACTGCACTAAACGACGGGTGTTCGGATCCATGGTGGTCTCACGTAATTGCAGAGGATTCATCTCCCCCAAGCCTTTAAAACGTTGGACGTTGATTTTAGCTTTTTTACTACTGAGACGTTCGATGATTGCCTTTTTTTCATTGTCATCAAGTGCATAGTGCACTTCTTTACCGCAATCAATCCGATACAGTGGCGGCATCGCCACATAGACGTGACCGGCACGAACCAAGGCACGAAAATGACGAGTGAATAAGGCGCACAGCAATGTCGCAATGTGTAACCCATCAGAGTCCGCATCGGCTAAAATACAGACTTTACCGTAACGCAGCGCCTCTAAATCATCATTATCAGGGTCAATCCCCAAGGCAACAGAAATATCATGCACCTCTTGTGAAGCCAGCACTTGATCGGCCGAGACTTCCCAAGTATTAAGGATTTTACCGCGCAGTGGCATGATGGCTTGAAACTCACGGTTTCGCGCCTGTTTGGCACTGCCACCCGCCGAATCCCCTTCGACCAGAAACAGTTCTGTGCGGCTGAGATCTTGCTGAGAACAATCGGTTAACTTACCAGGCAGCGCAGGACCAGAAGCGATTTTCTTACGCACCACTTTTTTACTCGCGCGCATCCGGCGATGAGCATTGCTGATACACACTTCTGCCAATAGCTCAGCCAATTGTGGCTTTTCATTCAACCATAAGCTAAACGAATCTTTAACAACACTGGCAACAAACGAGGCGGTTTGGCGAGAAGAGAGTCGCTCTTTGGTTTGTCCTGCGAATTGTGGATCCTGCATTTTTATCGATAAGACATAGGCGCAGCGATCGAATACGTCCTCACCGGTAAGTTTGACTCCACGCGGCAACAAATTACGAAATTCACAAAATTCACGCATCGCATCAAGTAGCCCTTGGCGTAAACCATTAACGTGCGTACCACCTTGTGGAGTAGGAATTAAGTTCACGTAGCTTTCGGTAATTAAATCGCCACCTTCCGGTAACCAAATGACTGCCCAATTTGCGGCTTCTGTCTCGGTTTTAAACTCGCCCGTAAACGGCTCTTCAGGCAATAAGGTATAACCTTTTACCCCTTCGGCAAGATAGTCTTTCAAACCGTCTTCATACAGCCAACGATACTCGTTATTGTTCACTTTATCGGTGAAAGTAATTTCTAGACCGGGGCAAAGTACGGCTTTGGCGCGTAAATTATTGACCAAACGCGAGACGGAAAAATTGGCAGAATCAAAATAACGCGCTTCTGGCCAAAAATGCACCGAAGTACCACGATTACGACGTCCACAAGTCCCAGTGACCGTTAAATCAGAGACTTTTTCACCATGTTCAAAGGCAATGTCATACACCTGACCGTCACGGCGAACCGTCACTTCAACCCGTTTAGAAAGGGCGTTAACCACCGAAATCCCCACCCCGTGTAAACCACCAGAAAATTGGTAGCTTTTATTGGAGAATTTACCGCCAGCGTGAAGCTTACATAAAATAAGTTCAACCCCAGAAACGTTCTCTTCAGGATGAATGTCTACGGGCATACCACGCCCATCATCAATCACCTCTAGTGATTGATCAGCGTGAAGTATCACCTGAACCTTGGTGGCGTATCCGGCCAACGCTTCATCGACACTGTTGTCGATGACTTCTTGCCCAAGATGATTGGGACGCGTGGTATCCGTATACATCCCGGGACGGCGACGTACTGGTTCTAAGCCATTGAGAACTTCGATGGCTCCAGCATTATATTGTTCAGTCATAATACGGAATGCTTTTATCGATAAATGATTGGTAACTTTACTACCCATTAAGGATTTACGCTTGAATTATCCACCAAAAAGCAGATTTGGTGATAAAACACAGCAGCTCAATGGAGCAAGAACAAGACAGACATAGTCTGGAAGAGCCCCTTCGATGTCAAGTGACATCCGTAAGCCTAAGGTAAAATTATGACTTTTCGCGCATGATGACAGCGAATTTATAAGTGCAGAAAATCGATGATTGCCGACGGATAGCGCTCAAAACCAACAAAACTATGATCACCACCGTCTTCAACCGTCTGGCGAGCATGACGATATTTCTCTACCGCTTGTCGATAATCGAGCACTTCATCACCCGTTTGCTGTAATAGCCAAAAATGCTCAGGATGATCAATCGAGTCAATCTCTAGCGCTTTTAATTCATCAATATGATCAACCGTCAGCAGGTAACGTTGTTGAGTATACGGATTCTGCTGCTCACCAAGAAAATTACGCAGTAATTCATACGGTTTCACCGCTGGATTCACCAACACCGCAGGAACCGTATAGTGCGCATTAAGCCAAGTGGCTAAATAGCCACCTAATGAACTTCCCACCAGACCAATCTGATAATCGGCTTGATAAGACTCCATTAAATTACGTAACTGTTCAGCGGCTTGCTGTGGAAAAGGCGCTAATTTAGGGATAACGACCTTGATATCCGGCCGTTGCTGAGCACAATACTGCTGGATCACCTGAGCTTTGTGTGAAAGCGGTGAGCTGTTAAAACCATGTATATACAGCAGTAGCGAAGAGCGCACACCCATATTAATACCCATTTGAAGTAAAGTCCGGCACAAAGGCTCCGCGTGCTAATCGTTTGACCTGCGTTGTCACTTGACCATCAGCGTACAATTCAAGCTCACGCCAACCAGGAGAGCATTGATCTAACGCGAAATCATCGGAATTCGGTTTAAACTGTACACACGTTGACGGACTTGCCATTACTTTTACCCCGGCGAAAGTGCGGTCCATATCTTGATGAACGTGACCACACAAAACGGCTCGTGCGTTTTGATGTCGCTGAATGACGCTCCAAAATGCATCACTGTCTTTTAAGGTATGTTGATCAAGCCAAGCACTGCCCACTAACAGAGGATGATGATGCAATAAAATCAACGCATAGCGATCTGGATGTTGAGCGAGTTTTTCATCTAATAGATTCAGTTGGTAATCACTGAGACGGCCATGCGGCACGCCAACGACTTGAGAGTCGAGTAAAATCATTTGCCAGTGCTTCCCAAGCAAGACATGCTCGGGGGCATGCAGTTGTGAAGACGGCATAACACTACCCATGTTGGGTTTATAATCATGATTACCCGGTAACCAAAAGCACGCTTTTTGCAAGGCGCTGATCTCAGAAGCAAAACGCTGATAAGACTCCGCGCTATGATCTTGTGAAATATCGCCAGTAGCAAGCAGAGCATCAAAAGCAACCTTTTGCTCAATAATCGCTTGCACAATGGCATGAAAACTGTCTGCTGTATTCACACTAAGTAAACAACCGTCATCAGCCGCAAACAGGTGCGTGTCCGTGATCTGAACAAGCTTAATATTGTCTGATGGGTCTAAACTGGGCGACACGTTCAAATTGATAAACCTAATGCTATGAATAGTTAATATTAATCGGCGCTCGGCTAATGCCTTGTTTCAAACAGAAGGTGAGCCAATCACCTAAAAAACGGTTGATTTGTGCTTTCTCATCTTTTTGCACCATCTTATGGTTAGGATACTCATAACGAGCCGCAATACGCGTTAATTGATCGCTAGCACACACTTCAGCAACTCGTGCATCGTGATACAGCCTGACAGACATCACGGGTAATGAAAACGTTGAAATATCATCACTTTGACAAATTTCCACCAAAGTTGTGTACTTTGTGACCTCGAGCACTTGTAACTGATAAATCAGATCAGCCGCTTGATAACAACGGACTTCACCCACACTCGCTGGTTTTGGCAGCAGAGCATTGAGTTTTGCGTAATTGGTTTCATAAGTTCGCATCAGATCCGCAAGATCCACATGATACGGCTTAGTGGCTATCGATCTGCGCATGAGGTTATCAACTCCGCCATTGAGATTGTAATTGCTGATGATGCAACTCTAACCATTGTAGTGCGATTATTGAGGCACCATTCTCAATTTGGCCATCTTTGATCCATTGATAAGCTTGCTGACGACTGAGTACATGCACTTTAATATCTTCACCTTCAGTGTCCAAACCATGCACACCTCCCGCCAGTGTAGTATCTACTTCACCAATGTAGACATCGAGTTTCTCAGAACATCCCCCTGAAGAAGGGTAATAACTGGTGATTTTTTCTAATCTTGCCACCGAGATCCCAGCCTCTTCGAATGCTTCACGACGTACAACGTCCTGCGCATCCTCACCCGGTTCAATCATGCCTGCGATAATTTCTTTCTGCCATGGCTGATCATGTTCTAGTGCCCCGACCCGGATCTGCTCAATGATCACTACTTCATCACGTTGAGGATCATAAGCTAACAGCGCCGCGGCGTGACCACGCTCGAACATTTCTCGCTCGATCGTCTCACTCCACCCACCTTGGAATAATCGATGCTTAAATTGGTATTTAACCATGCGAAAAAAACCTTGGAACAGTGTCTTTTTTGAGACAATCTGCAGATCATTAACGCTAAAGTGGTCTTTTTCTTGGTTTGTGGGTTGCATAGCCATTCCTTCTCGGTGAATCTATTAGTTTACTCATGAAGGTTTACGACTGCCAACGACATTGCTCAACTTTTTGTATAAAAGTTATGTTTTTTTTTAAGTGATTGCTCTTTTATCATGATAGATAGCTGATTAAATAAACTTTTTTGTGTAATGAACCATTCGCAAGCTCTGTCACTGGTTGGTTAATACATTAATTTATATTGCACAAGTGGATAATTAAGTGTAAAAAAGTGCAAACTTTCGCATGAAATACCAACAATTTGAGTTACACTCTGTCAACGTAACTCCTTTCATATCTAGGCAGGAATAGGACCGATGAAAAAACTGCTTCCTTTTTTAGTGAGTGCAACCCTTGGTAGCTTTAGTATTAACGCATGGGCCGATGATCTTGCACAAATTTATGATCAAGCAAAACAAAATGATCCGCAATTGCTCAGTGCTGCTGCTCGTCGTGAAGCCGCTTTTGAAGCAATCAATTCGAGCCGTAGTTCGTTGTTACCACAGATTAATTTAACGGCTGGGTATAACCTCACTCGTAGCGATGTTGATGCGCGCGATAGCGATCGCCTATCAGCAGGCATCAGTTTTGCTCAAGAACTGTATAACCGCTCAAGTTGGGTATCATTAGATACTACTGAGAAACAAGCTCGCCAAGCCGATGCACAATACGCCGCCGTACAACAAGGATTGATGTTGCGCGTCGCTCAAGCCTACTTCGAAGTGTTGAGTGCACAAGATAACTTAGAATTTGTCCGTGCCGAAAAAGCCGCTGTGGCACGTCAGTTAGAACAAACTAAGCAGCGTTTTGACGTTGGGCTCTCAGCCATTACGGATGTCCATGATGCACAAGCGCAATACGATAGCGTTTTAGCGCAAGAAGTTTTAGCGGATAACACCTTAATCAATAGCTATGAATCATTAAGAGAAATTACTGGTCAAGGCTATTCACAATTAAGCATTCTTGATACTCAACGCTTTTCAGCCAGCCGTAATACGGAATCAATGCAGGCATTGATCGAGCGAGCTCAGCAACAAAACTTAGCCTTGCTTTCTTCGCGTATTGCTCAAGATGTGGCAAAAGATAATATCGCTCTCGCCAGTTCCGGTCATTTACCGTCGTTGAAGTTAAACGGTGGTTATAATTATGCGCGTGAGTCGAATAGCAATAATTCCGCGAATAATACCGATTTTAACGATTTTACCATTGGGCTAAATCTCAATGTTCCGCTGTATACGGGTGGTAACGTAACGTCATTAACCAAACAAGCCGAACATGCGTTTGTCACCGCAAGCCAAGACTTAGAAGCGACCTTCCGCAGCGTGGTCAAAGATGTGCGCGCCTATAACAACAATATCAACGCTTCAATTGGCGCATTACGTGCTTATGAACAATCGGTGATTTCCGCTCGTTCTGCCCTAGAAGCAACCGAAGCCGGTTTTGAAGTTGGTACTCGGACGATTGTTGATGTATTAGATGCAACGCGACGTCTGTATGACGCTAACCGTAATCTCTCTTCAGCGCGCTACGATTATATTTTGAATCGTCTACAACTTAGTCAAGCAATTGGCTCTCTCAGCGAACAAGATATTCTCGATATCAATGCTGGACTACAACGCGTGAGTCGATAAAGCAATCCCAAAATGAAATAAGGGGCTTCAATTGAAGCCCCTTATTTTTATGCGCTTACGCACTGAAAACACAGCGATTGGCTATCTCCATCGAGATCACCGTCGTTAACCTTTACCGCCTTTAATCGCCTTGATAATGTCTGTGGTCGAACAGCCTTCTTCGAAATTCAGTACTTTCACTTCACCACCCGCAGCAATCACTTCTTCACCACCAGCGATATCTTCAGGTTTATAGTCGCCACCTTTAACTAAAATGCTTGGTAACACTTCTGAAATTAAGCGCTGCGGAGTATCTTCGCTAAATGGAACCACCCAATCTACGGCACCTAGCCCGGCTAGCACCGCCATACGACGATCGGTTGGATTGACCGGACGCCCTGGGCCTTTCAAACGTTTCACCGACTCATCGGTATTAACCGCTACAATTAAGCGATCGCCAAGCTCTGCTGCATGGTTCAAATAAGACACATGTCCAGCGTGTAAAATATCAAAACAGCCGTTAGTCATGACAACTTTTTCACCGCGGGCTTTGGCTTTTTTGACCGCTTCAATCAGCGCACTTTCACCAATAATGCCAAAATCCGCCTCTTTGCTACCATGAATGGCTTCAGCCAATTCAATCGTCGATACCGTCGAAGTTCCCAGTTTTCCAACCACAACGCCAGCGGCAGCATTGGCTAAAACACACGCTTCATCCAAAGATTTACCTGCAGCCACCGACGCAGCAAGCACCGAAATCACCGTATCACCAGCACCGGTTACATCAAAGACTTCTTTGGCTTGCGTTGGCAAATGGAAAGGCTCCATACCACGACGCAACAAGGTCATACCATGCTCACTGCGGGTCACCAACAACGCTTGTAGATCAAACTGTTCAATGAGCCCCAAGCCTTTTTCAACCAACTCTTGATCCGACTTAACTTTTCCTACTACCTGCTCAAACTCACCCATATTCGGTGTCAATAAGGTTGCACCACGATAGCGTTCAAAATCAGCCCCTTTAGGATCAATAAACACTGGGACATTGGCCATGCGGGCTTTTTGAATCAACTGCTGAACGTGCTCCAAAGCGCCTTTCGCATAGTCAGATAAAATCACCGCGTTCACGCTCACCAGAGAACGTTCCATGCGCGACAGGATCAGCTGAGCATCAATATTCTCAAATTTGTCTTCAAAATCGAGACGGATCAATTGCTGTCCACGACTTAACACTCGTAATTTGGTGATGGTGGGGTAATCAGCTAAACCAACGAAGTCACACTGCACATTCAGCGAGGTTAATTTTTCTTGCAGCACTTGTGCTGGCTCGTCAATGCCAGTTAAACCTATGATATGCGCCAAACCACCTAAAGAGGCAATGTTCATCGCCACGTTAGCAGCGCCACCAGGACGCTCTTCGTTATGCTCAACTTTTACCACTGGCACTGGCGCTTCAGGGGAAATACGTCCCGTTGGACCATACCAATAACGATCAAGCATGACGTCACCAATGATAAGCACACCCGCTTTGCTGTAGTCAGGTAGGATTGGTTTCATTATCGATCTTCTCCACTATTAATCTATGGCGCAGTGTAACATAGCCCTCTATCGGCAAACTACTTTGAGTTACCGCTAAGCGGTGTCAGTACGACCAATCTTTATCGGGTTCAGTAGGCAGCGTTCAGCCTAACCAGTGATGCCAAGTTTCAATCACCCATTCTCGCTGAGCTACCCATTGTGCTTCATCCACATCCGCATCAAGATTCAATAAGTTACGATGATGGATTTGATCTCGCATCTCGGTATACGCGCGAGTTAATGCCTCAGCCGATGCGGGATCCAGTACCGCTTCGTTCATCAACGATTCAAAAATACGCACATTATCCGACCAACGCGTCAACTTTGGATGCTGATGACTATAACGTAAGACAAAATATTGCGCGAGAAACTCAATATCGGTGATCCCACCTTGATCGTGCTTTAACATGAAACGTCCGGCTTTTTTGCTGGCAAAGTGTTGACGCATTTTGTCACGCATCTCGACCACTTGTTGTTGCAAAGTGTTTGGATCTCGCGGCAAACAGAGTACAGAATGTCTGACATGATTAAATTTGGCTTGTAAATCCGCTTCACCGTAAATCATTCTTGCTCGGACCAAGGCTTGATGCTCCCACGTCCAAGCCTCTTGATGCTGATAATCGGCAAAAGCGTCTATCGAGCTGACCAATAACCCCGAAGCGCCGGAAGGACGTAGACGGGTATCGACTTCGTACAAAATACCGGAAGCGGTACGGGTCGAAAAAAGGTGAATGATCCGCTGAGCAAGACGCAGATAAAATTGTCGCCCATCAATCGGTTTGATCCCTTGAGTCATGGAAGAAGCCGGACAATCATGAATAAAGACAATATCTAAATCGGAGTTATAACCCAGCTCCCATCCCCCCACTTTGCCATACCCTGCCACAGCAAAGCCTTTACCAGCTTGTTGGGTTAAATGATCCGGCACACCATGTTTGGCACTGACTTGCAACCAAGCTTGATTAACGACGGCATCGACAATGGCTTCAGCTAAATACGTTAAATGATCACTGACTTTCATCACTGGCAACACACCCGCGATATCAGCAGCAGCGATTTTCAATATCCCGATCTGCTTAAATTGACGCAGCGCTTCCATTTGCTGCTCCATGTCCTCTTCTGGAATACGAGCAAGAAAATCACGCAGCTCGGTTTTATAACTACCAAGATCGATCGGATGATAAAGATGCTGCGGATCAATCAACTCATCCAATAAAATCGGGTAACGAGCCAGTTGCTCAGAAATCATCGGGCTGGCTGTGCACAAACGAACCAGTTGATGCAGTGCTGCTGGATATTCATCCAACAGCTCTAAATAGGTGGTGCGCGTGGCAATACTATTCAGTAAATGCAGCACTCGCGCTAAACCAAATTGCGCATCGGGATGAGAGAATATAGCCTGATAAACCTTAGGCATTAAGCGATTTAATACCTCTCGGCCACGTGGACCAATGGTTTTTTTAGCTAAATCCTGCTTAAACGTTAAGCAGCAATGCGCCAAATTCGAAGGTTCTTCAATCGCCAACTCCTGCCTAAAAATAGGTACAATCACATCCAGCTTATCTGCCATGTCCCACAGTTCATGAAAATGATCAGCCGTGGTGCTTTCTTCATCATCATCCTCACCAATCAAAGTGATGAACACTTGATGAACCTGCGTCATATGATGTTGTAACTGGCTAAGTAACGCATCCCAACATTCATAGCCCATCGCAATGGCCAGACGCCATTGATCGTCTTCTTTCTCTGGCAGCGTTTGCGTCTGTTTGTCTTCCATGGCCTGTAATAGATTTTCTAATCGGCGCAAAAAACGATAAGCGGCCACTAACTGCGCGACTTGTTCGGCGGTTAATAGTTCAAGTTCGGCAATCGCCTGTAGTGTTTCTAACAATCCTCGCTGGCGCAAACTGGGCTCTCGTCCGCCACGAATGAGCTGGAAAACTTGGGCAATAAATTCAATCTCCCGAATACCACCAGCACCCAGTTTAATGTTATTACTCAATCCACGACGACGTACCTCACTACGGATCATCGATTTCATTCGCCGCAACGATTGAATCGCACTAAAATCGATATAACGACGAAACACAAAAGGCCGCAGCATTTGCCGTAGTTCTTGATACTGATGATGCATTTCACGGCCCATCACCCGCGCTTTGACCATCGCATAGCGTTCCCAATCACGTCCTTGTTCTTGGTAGTAATCCTCTAATGCGGCGTAGCTCATCACTAAAGGACCACTTTCGCCAAACGGACGCAAACGCATATCAACCCGATAACAAAAACCATCGAGTGTCGGTTGATCAAGCATTTTTATGATCCGCTGGCCTAAACGGGTAAAGAACTGTCCGTTATCAATACTGCGCCTGACGCCTTGAGTTTGACCGTTTTCAGGATAAGTAAAAATCAGATCGATATCCGAAGAGAAATTGAGCTCCCCACCACCTAATTTACCCATGCCGATAATCAGCATCGGTTGAGCCTCACCTTGCGCATTGCATGGCGTTCCCCACTCTTGACAGCACAGTGAATATTGCCATTGATACGTCTCGACAATCAGCGCTTCCGCCAGTTCAGAAAGATGCTCAAGGCTCTGCTCGACAGGCCAAGTGGCTAAAAAATCACGCCAAGCAATATAGACCATCTCTCGATAACGAAACTGACGTAAAATCCGTTGTCCGGTTTGTTCATCAGGGCACGACGTTAATAAAGCCTGTAATCGCTCGCGATAAGTCTCTGCTCTCGATTCACTTTGTAACCAATTAGGAAATTCATCGACCAGCCACTCATCACGAGAGAAGGTCTGGGTGACAAAACGGCTCAACGTAGTCACATAACGAAGTGATTGCTGTAATTCAAACGGCCACTGACTCAGCTTCGGCTGCTCAGCAAGCAACTGTTGGTAGGCGTTATCGGCATGAGTCATTAAGTGTTCGGGGAGCTGCATAAATCATCCTTGTCTCTCATCATCGACTCACTCTATCGCAGTCTGAGATAAATAAAAACGCCCACTAAACAGTGAGCGTCGTTGATATCAATTAATCTGAACCGATCACACCTTGAAGACGGTGATTTTTCGATCCAATTCTTCGGCATTATTTTGCATCAGTTCCGAAGTTTCCAGCAACTCACTGACTACCGTGACCGATGCTTCGACTAACTCTCTCACATTGGTGATATTTTGATTGATCTCCACCGCAACACTGCTTTGTTGCCCCGCTGCTGTCGCAATCTGTAAGTTCATCTCATTGATGAGTTTGACTTGTTGGACAATACCGTCCAACTCTGTGCCGGCATTGGTGATTAATTCAACGCCATCAGCCGCTTCAACGACACTTTTTTCCATTAAATCCACCGCCGAGTTAGCGCTGCTTTGTAGATGGCTAATCATATCTTGTATTTCAACCGTTGCCGTCTGAGTACGCTGAGCTAAGTTACGAACTTCATCGGCAACCACAGCAAAACCACGCCCCGCCTCGCCAGCACGAGCGGCTTCAATCGCGGCATTTAACGCCAATAAATTGGTTTGTTCAGAAATACTTTGAATGGTACCAACCACACTGCCAATCGCAACGACTCGCTCTTCAACTTGGTTTACGGCCGAAGCTGAAGCGGCAATATCTTTTGATAACTGATCAATTTTACGAATGGTTTTTTGAACAAACTGCTGCCCAGTAGCCGCACTATGAGAAGCAGTCTCGGTCAATGAAGACGCACTTTGTGCATGATCGGCGACCGTTTGTACCGTTGACGACATTTGATTCATCGCCGTAGCAATTTGGTCAATTTCATGGAACTCTTCCTGCGCGGAGTCTTTCGTCTCTGACATACTGATCGTCATGACTTCCGTCAAGGTGGTTAATTCTTGTGATGTAGTGATCTGCACTTTAATTAAATCTTGCAGTTGGCGGCGAGTTTTCTCTAACTCACGAGCGACATCACCATACTCATCTTTACAGTCCATAAAAATAGGTTCAGATAAATCGCGTTCAGCCATCTGTTTGATTGACTGACTAAGAAATTGGGTTTGACGTAACATCACTCGCGCGGCAAACATCAGTAATGAAACAAAAGTGACGATCATAAACCCAGTTTGCCAAATGACCTGCACGATATAAGTGTCATAGTGCAATTTGGCAATTTCCGTGCTTTGAGTCGCAGCAAGTAAAGAGTCATAGAACAAGCTCGCATCCCACAGTTGCTTGCCGATCACTAAAATCGTACTAAAAAACATTAGCATGACCATTTTAGGGATCAAACGTATGTCTGTGATCACCCGTTCCCACGGTTTAAATGCCATCCTCGCCATGACTGATTCTCCACTCTGTTTTTAATGCTCGCCCATCATGGTGTGATGCCCACCTACCACGTATGAATTATTTCGAGCTTCGTATGAAATTAATACTATCAAAAACCAGCGGCTCTCGATGTGTATTACCTCGCGAATTTGCAGATTGATGGTGTGATTTGTCTAAGCCGATGGATTATGCATTACACCCTCTCTAATGCAGTATATCTCCAACCATCACCGTTTTTATCGGCGACACATCAAATGGCTACAATGGAATACACCAGCGGTTGCGCTATTTGTGAGTTAACTCTAGTTTTTCAATAAAGAAGGGAGTAATGGAAAGGTATGCTCATCAAGCACATTCCCGAAACGAAAGTTCAGGAATGTGCTTGATGAGCGTATACCCAAACGACTTGAAGTTGCAGGTAGGCGGCAAGTGAGTGAATCCCCATGAGCATAGGCAAACGATGTGATTGGGGTGAACGAACGTAGCCAACACCGCTGCAACTGCAAGTACGAAGGGGATAGGCACTATTCACGCCAATAAGGCGTTGCTTCTATGCCAATGCGACGCGTTTGCTCCATGGCGTGCAAAATCGAGTTTTCTTGACGATTAAGCCAACGGGTTAACTGCTCTTGATCTTGTTCATCTTGCAACATATCCAGCAGTTGCTCTAACGTTTTTAAGGTTAATAAGTCATCGATACCATGTAATAAATCAATCCATGGCATCCGAAACGCTAAACGCTGCTCGGCATCATATAAACGCGCGAAACTGACCCCAGTATAAAGCGCACGTATCAAACGATATTGCTGTTCAATATAATCATCAGCTGAGAGTGCCTCTTCTGGCGGAAAAACCTCAACCAACTCCGCCCATGCTCGGTCAAGCTGTTTGACAGAAAAAGGCCCCACCAGTCGAGCCATTCGCTCACGAGCTTTATCATCCAAAAACGGCTGCCATCCGCGGGTTAAAATCCAACGGCTGAGATCCAGCAATAATGCAGTATAACGGGCACTGTGTAATAATTTTAATGACGCTTCACGTTGAGGTAAGGCTTCTTGGCGCTGCTTAAGCTCGTTGACTAAAAACTTACGGGCATCCAGCTTACGTAACGCATAGCCCTTATCTTTGAGTAAGTCTTCTAGATAGTCATACTGTTTTAACCACGCCAATTCACCATCTAACCATTTAAGTTCTTGACGTAAAATCGCACTGGCTCGGCGTGGAACAATACCACCGTATACGCTGAGTAATTGGCGAATAAAACTGATTGCATGACGAATCTCATGCAAAGCGGCTATCGAGTCTTGTTCGGTGTAAATTTGTTCATGGCGATGCCAATGAGCAAGAGCGTGCTCGAGTGAGCGAATAAAGCAAGACTCAACGTTATCATTGCTCTGGGTATTCACCAGCGTGAGCCCTTGCACCTCATCACCTTCGTACCCCATCGCTAAACGATAACCTTTTGCCGCTTTACTTTGGTTCCCCAACCGCATACCACCTTGTTCAGAGAGGTGACGAGCAAGCAAAAACAGAGCATCTATCTGCCCCGATTTAAGCTCTAACTCAACCTCACAAATCGGCGCTTGCTGATCCCCAGCCTCGACAACGCCTTGATCAAACGCCACTTCAATTTGACTACCATCATTCATGGCGACTAGCCACTGTTCACGGGTAAAATTGGTCGAAAATAAAGCGACCAATTGCGATTGCAGGGTTTCAGCATCGCGCCCTTGAGGCCAAATATCTTCAGGATGTAGGGTTAAATCGGGATGATTGCCCGTGTGCTCTGCATTGTATTCCGGCCTTTGATGCAGGCCTGCAACGACTCGTCCTGCAGTTTTGACGGTTTGCACGTACACCTCATCAAAACGACGAATACGTAGCCCAATATCGTGTTGACGTAACCAATGGTCAGCAGAATCAAAATAGGTGTTACCCAGTTGCCGACAATGGTGCTGAAGCACTTTGGTTTCGGAAATTTTATTACGCAAAACGTCTGAAAAATCAGGAGAAACAAAAAACTTCAGTTCTATCTCGGTTTCCATAGTTATACCTTTCACAGCAGATAGCGACAGGATATTGCCTAATAGACAGCGGGGCAAGTGAGAAATATCGTCCTATTGATGATCTAAAACAGTTTTAATGATTCTATTATTAGGTTACCATGCGCGCCTTTATAGCCAACGCTCAACATTTCACCAGGCTATCGTGGTGTCTGTTCTTTCTCGGTTATAGTAATTAGGTTGAATGACCATGCCAGTAAATACCATTATGGGGTTATTTGCAAAGTCCCCCATTAAGCCTTTGCAACGACACGTTGTGTGTGTCAATGAATGCTGCTCACACCTGATCAACTTCTTTGAAGTTTGTGCTCAAGGTGATTGGGAAAAAGCGGCAGAAATACGTGCACAAATTTCTCATTTAGAGAAAGAAGCCGACGTGTTAAAACGCGAAATTCGTCTGAAACTCCCTCGCGGTCTGTTTCTGCCGGTTGATCGTACTGACATGCTTGAGCTTCTCACTCAACAAGATAAGCTGGCAAATCTTGCTAAAGACATTTCTGGCCGTGTTTACGGTCGTCAGCTTATTATCCCTAAACCTCTCCAAGATAATTTCCTCGCTTATGTTCAACGCTGTCTTGACGCGGCGACACAAGCACAGAAGGTGATCAATGAACTTGACGAGTTATTGGAAACCGGATTTAAAGGTCGTGAAGTCACGCTCGTGGCGGAAATGATTAATCAACTGGATGTCATAGAAGATGATACGGACAACATGCAGATTCGCTTACGCCAACAGTTAATGGCTATCGAGTCAACCATGAATCCGATTGACGTCATATTCTTGTACAAAATCTTTGAATGGGTCGGCGGTATCGCTGATCAAGCTCAGCGAGTCGGTGCTCGACTTGAACTGATGCTTTCCCGTTCTTAAATCATTTAAGTTAACCAAATAACTAAGAGCCATAATCGTGTTTCCCACCATTCAAGCGCTAACTATATTCTTGCGCTAATGGTTTTTTTCGTGCCTAAAAAGCACCACGATGAGTCTCCGCTTGTTATCAACAACTAGGTATTACGATGGATATCCTTGCGAACTACGGCATTGTCCTGATTATTGTTGCAGCGATCTTCGGTTTATTAATGGCCATTGGTATTGGTGCAAATGACGTCGCCAATGCGATGGGCACATCTGTTGGCTCAAAAGCGCTCACCGTCAAGCAAGCGATCATCATTGCGATGATTTTTGAATTTGCTGGCGCTTATTTAGCCGGAGGCGAAGTCACCGATACGATTCGCCAAGGCGTTATTGACACCACCCTGTTTGCCGATCAACCAGACCTGCTGGTCTATGGCATGATGTCATCCCTGCTCGCCGCAGGTACTTGGCTGCTTGTTGCCTCTTATATGGGCTGGCCAGTCTCAACTACCCATTCGATTATTGGTGCGATTATTGGTTTTGCAACAATTTCTGTCGGTACAGAAGCTGTTGATTGGAGCTCAGTACAAGGGATCGTTGGCAGTTGGGTTATCACGCCATTTATTTCCGGCTTATTGGCTTACGCTATTTTTGTCAGTGCACAAAAACTGATCTTTGATACAGAAACGCCGCTGATTAATGCCAAGCGTTTCGTCCCCGTTTACATGTTTATTACCACCATGGTGATCGCCTTAGTGACCATTAAAAAAGGCTTAAAACATGTTGGGCTGCACTTAACCAGTAGTGAAGCTTGGATCTGTTCGATTCTGGTTTCAGGCATCGTCATGGTTATTGGCTATCTGTACATTTATAAGAAATTTGCCGATACCGAAGAGAACCATGGTTTTTCTAATGTTGAGCGTATTTTCTCTGTTTTAATGGTCATTACCGCCTGTGCGATGGCGTTTGCTCATGGTTCAAACGATGTCGCGAATGCGATTGGTCCCCTAGCCGCGGTGGTTTCTACGGTTGAAAGCCTAGGTAATGTCGCGTCTAAAAGTGCGATTGCCTGGTGGATATTACCACTCGGTGGTATCGGGATTGTGATCGGCCTTGCGACACTGGGTCATAAAGTGATGGCTACCGTCGGAACAGGGATCACTGAATTAACACCGAGTCGTGGTTTTGCCGCTCAGTTAGCTACCGCTTCGACGGTGGTACTCGCTTCAGGCACTGGCTTACCGATTTCAACCACTCAGACCTTAGTGGGTGCGGTGTTAGGGGTAGGCTTTGCTCGTGGCATCGCGGCGCTCAATTTAGGTGTGGTGCGTAATATTGTCGCGTCATGGATTGTGACTTTACCCGCCGGTGCTTTACTGGCCGTGATCTTCTTCTATGCGATTCAAGCGGCGTTTACTTAATCGATTCGTCAATCCAATGTAAACGGATTGTCATTATTGACTCAAACGCACAGAAAGGGAGGCTCAGCCTCCCTTCTTTGTTGCGCCGCGCGCAGAAAGTTTTTACTATTTGTAAAACAAACCTTAAGACTGATAATAAAGTCGTACATAACCCTATTGCGCGCCCATCAACAGAATGAGATGATTCAAAGCTCTCACGCGCAATATTGACCATAATTAAGGGATCTACCGTGAAAAAACTCATCTGCATGGTGCTATTTTCTTTATTAGCAGCACCAGCGCTCGCTCAAGACCGTTATGTCGCAGATAAACTGTTTACTTATATGCATTCTGGCCCAAGTAATCAGTTTCGTATTATTGGATCGATTGATGCGGGAGAGAAAGTCAAACTGCTCAACACCAATAAAGAGACAGGTTATAGTCAAATTGTTGATGAACGAGGACGCAATGGTTGGATAGAAAGCCGCTTTGTAACTCGTGAAGTCAGTATGGCGGTTCGTCTGCCGCAACTTGAAAAAGAACTTAAAGAAGTAAAAAACCAGCTGGCTAATGCTCGCCAAAATGCCGATAGTGAAAAAGCCGGACTGGTCGATTCATTAGAAATCCGTAACAAACAAATCGCCGATCTAGAGCAAAGTTATAGCGATATCAGTCAGCAACTGATTGCTTCGCAAACTGAAATCCGTGAACTGCGTGCTCGCCTAGATACCCAAAAAGAGGATTTACTCTTGAAATACTTTATCTATGGCGGTGGCGTTGCTGGTGGCGGCTTGCTGTTTGGTCTAGTGCTGCCACACATTATCCCTCGCCGTAAACGTAATCCGGCCGGATGGGCATAATGACACGAACAACGGTCACCTAAGGTGGCCGTTTTTGTCTTCGCACTTGTTTTCTCAATAAGGAGCCTCTGTGCAAGTTTATCTCGTCGGTGGCGCGGTGCGCGATCAATTACTCTCTTTGCCAGTACATGATCAAGATTGGGTCGTCGTCGGCAGTAGTCCAGAGCAAATGCGTCAAGCCGGCTATCAAGCGGTCGGTAAAGATTTCCCTGTCTTCTTACACCCTAAGACAAAACAAGAATATGCTCTGGCTCGTACCGAGCGTAAAACAGGATCAGGCTATACCGGATTTGCTTGTTATTACGCCCCAGATGTCAGTCTTGAAGAAGACCTCGCTCGGCGCGATCTGACCATCAACGCCATAGCACAAGACAACACCGGCAAGCTGATTGATCCCTATGGGGGTCAGCGTGATTTGCACAACCGTCTATTACGCCACGTTTCTGATGCCTTTATCGAAGATCCGCTTCGCGTCCTTCGCGTCGCACGATTTGCGGCAAAGTTAGCACATCTTGGGTTTACCATTGCTAGCGAGACGATGCAACTAATGACACAGATCGCTCAATCTGGAGAGTTACATCATTTAACCGCGGAGCGCATCTGGCAAGAGTGGCATAAATCGCTTTCGACCGCGAATCCAGAAGTCTTTCTCTCTACACTGCGCGAATGTGGGGCGCTGGCGATCATATTACCTGAAATTGACCGCTTATTCGGTGTCCCACAGCCCAAGCAGTGGCACCCTGAAATAGATACCGGAGTACACACGTTAATGGTCGCCGCACAAGCGGCAAAGCTCTCTCCATCCATTGCGGTGCGTTTTGCTGCGCAAGTACATGATGTAGGTAAAGGCGTAACACCGCAGAATGAATGGCCAAGCCACAAAATGCACTGCCATACCGGAGTTAAGATTATTAACGCGTTATGCGAACGTGTCCGCATTCCTAATGAGTGCAAAGATCTAGCATTATTAGTCTGTGAGCAACATTCAAACATTCATCGAGCGGCAGAGCTTAAAGCAAGCACCAAGCTTAAGATACTCGACAAACTCGATGTCTGGCGTAAACCCGAGCGTTTGCATGACGTTTTGCTCTGTTGTCAGGCGGATCACGCTGGTCGATTAGGCTGCGAAGCAAACGCTTATCCGCAACGCGATCTCTTTCTTAATGCTTATCAAGCGGCTCTAAGTGTCGAGGTACAGCAGGTGATCGCTGATGGTTTTCAGGGAAAAGCTATTAAAGAAGAGCTTAATAAACGACGAATACAAGCGATTAGCGCAGCGGCATAAGCCCTACTGCACCGGCCTTGTACTTATCTTCAATATAAAAAACGCCCTGCTATGCAGGGCGTTCTCTAAGCAATAATGCTAAGCCGTATCCAAAAGGATTACGCTTGGCCTTTCACTTCTTTTAGACCGTTGAAAGGAGCACGACCAGCTAGCGCTTCTTCAATACGGATCAATTGGTTGTACTTAGCAACGCGATCAGAACGGCTCATAGAACCCGTTTTGATTTGACCTGCAGCAGTACCTACCGCTAGATCAGCAATCGTTGCATCTTCAGTTTCGCCTGAACGGTGAGAGATAACAGCAGTGTAACCAGCATCTTTCGCCATCTTGATAGCAGCCAATGTTTCAGTTAGTGAACCGATTTGGTTAAACTTGATCAGGATTGAGTTAACAATACCTTTCTCAATACCTTCTTTCAGGATCTTAGTGTTGGTTACGAACAGATCATCACCCACTAATTGCAGCTTGTCACCAAGTAGTTCAGTTTGGTGCTTGAAGCCATCCCAATCTGACTCATCAAGACCGTCTTCGATAGATACGATTGGGAACTTGTTAGCTAGCTCAGCAAGGTAGTGGTTGAACTCTTCTGAAGTGAAGGTTTTACCTTCACCTTTCATATTGTAGATGCCGGCTTCTTTGTCGAAGAACTCAGATGCTGCACAGTCCATCGCTAGAGTGATGTCTTTACCTAACACGTAGCCAGCCGCTGCAACCGCTTCTGCGATAACTTCTAGCGCTTCAGCGTTAGATTTTAGGTTAGGAGCGAAACCACCTTCGTCACCAACAGCAGTGTTGTAGCCTTTAGATTTAAGAACTTTAGCTAGGTTATGGAACACTTCTGCGCCCATACGTACTGCTTCTTTTAGCGTTTTTGCGCCAACAGGTTGGATCATGAACTCTTGGATATCTACGTTGTTATCGGCGTGCTCACCACCGTTGATGATGTTCATCATTGGTAGAGGCATAGAGAATTGACCAGGAGTGCCGTTTAACTCAGCGATGTGCTCATACAAAGGCATACCTTTAGCGGCAGCGGCTGCTTTCGCGTTCGCTAGTGATACCGCAAGAATCGCGTTCGCACCAAACTTAGATTTGTTTTCCGTGCCATCAAGGTCGATCATCACTTGGTCAATCGTCGCTTGATCTTTTGCGTCTTTACCGACAAGAGCATCAGCAATTGGGCCATTAACCGCAGCAATCGCTTTAAGAACACCTTTACCTAGGAAACGAGACTTGTCGCCGTCACGTAGCTCAAGCGCTTCGCGAGAACCAGTAGATGCACCAGATGGAGCAGCTGCCATACCAACGAAACCGCCTTCTAGGTGTACTTCAGCTTCTACTGTTGGGTTACCACGTGAGTCG
The DNA here is from genome assembly GCF_030851525.1 of Vibrio sp. 2017_1457_13. Classification (NCBI taxonomy): domain Bacteria; kingdom Pseudomonadati; phylum Pseudomonadota; class Gammaproteobacteria; order Vibrionales; family Vibrionaceae; genus Vibrio; species Vibrio sp. 2017_1457_13. Next base: position 44,850 of record NZ_VHTA01000009.1, on the reverse strand, counting down.
ATGATTTCACGACCTAGAACTTTAACGATCTTAGACATTAATGTTTCCTCTCATTGAATTTAAATGTCAAAACTAAAAGGATAGCCGCACAACTTAAGCCGCTACCCATATCCTTTTACTTTAATTCACCGCGTTGGAACTGACCGGCTGCTTTCACAAAACCTGCAAATAATGGATGACCATCACGAGGCGTCGATGTGAATTCTGGGTGGAATTGAGCCGCAACAAACCATGGATGAGCTGGGTTTTCAATCACTTCCACCAGTTTCTTGTCTGCTGACAATCCAGACACTTTCAAGCCTGCTTTTTCAATTTTTGGACGAAGATGGTTATTCACTTCGTAACGATGGCGATGACGCTCATGAATCGTCGCGCTACCATAAAGCTCATAAGCTTTGGTGCCTTTCGTCAAGTGGCAAAGTTGCGAACCTAAACGCATGGTGCCGCCCAAATCGGAACTTTCGGTACGCTCTTCTACGTTACCTTCACCATCAACCCACTCGGTAATTAAGCCTACCACAGGGAATGGGGTTTCTTTGTTAAATTCTGTTGAATGCGCGCCTTCCATACCCGCAACATTACGTGCGTATTCAATCAACGCCACTTGCATCCCTAGACAGATACCTAAATAAGGGACATTATTTTCACGTGCATATTGAGCAGCAAGGATTTTACCTTCAATACCACGATCACCAAAGCCACCTGGAACCAAAATAGCGTCAACACCTTCTAAGATTTCAACACCTTTGGTTTCAACATCTTGCGAATCGATGTATTTGATATGCACGCTTAAACGGTTTTTAAGGCCCGCGTGTTTCAGTGCTTCGTTAACCGATTTATACGCATCCGGTAACTCGATGTATTTGCCGACCATGCCAATCGTCACTTCACCCGTTGGGTTAGCATCTTCATAAATGACTCGTTCCCACTCGGTAAGATCGGCTTCTGGAGCGGTAATACCAAAACGTGCACATACCAAGTCATCTAAACCTTGTGACTTGATAAGCTGAGGGATTTTGTAGATCGAATCAACATCCTTCATTGAGATAACGGCTTTTTCAGGCACATTACAGAATAGAGCAATTTTCTTACGCTCATTCGCAGGGATCACTCGATCACTACGACAAACCAGAATATCAGGTTGAATACCAATCGAGAGTAGCTCTTTAACCGAATGTTGGGTTGGTTTGGTTTTTACTTCACCAGCGGCAGCAAGATAAGGCACTAACGTCAGATGCATAAACATCGCCCGCTCACGACCGACTTCGATCGCTAACTGACGGATAGCTTCCATGAAAGGTAAAGACTCGATATCACCGACGGTACCACCAACTTCAACAATCGCGATTTCATGGCCTTCAGAGCCAGCAAGAACACGATCTTTGATCGCATTGGTAATATGAGGAATAACCTGAATCGTTGCACCTAGGTAATCACCACGACGCTCTTTACGCAATACATCAGCATAAACACGACCAGCAGTAAAGTTATTGCGCTTAGTCATTTTGGTACGAATAAAACGTTCGTAGTGACCAAGGTCAAGGTCAGTTTCAGCGCCATCTTCCGTGACAAACACTTCACCATGTTGGGTTGGGCTCATTGTGCCCGGATCAACGTTGATGTAAGGGTCAAGCTTCATCATGGTCACTTTAAGACCACGAGCTTCTAAAATCGCCGCAAGCGATGCTGCTGCAATACCTTTACCTAGAGAGGATACAACCCCGCCAGTAACAAAAATATAATTTGTTGTCATGTTTAACCTGAAATTGGTTGAATGAGGGAAATGGATTTCTTCTGGACGGGATAAAACTATACCAGAACCCATTTATCGCCACAACGTGAAATCTATCACACTCAGTTTTTTATTTTTTGCTTCAAATCAAACAGATTGAAGTCGGTGCTTTTTCTTTGCTCACCACGGTTGATTAACTCGCTCAAAATGACGCAGTGAGAAGATCCATGCGATACATAGAGTCAACGAACCTTTTTCTCTTGTCGTTTTACTTGTTCCCATAACGCATCTAACTCGTTTAATGTCAAACTGGTTAGTGGCTGCTCAGCTAATGATGCTAATTGCTCTACGGCTTGAAAACGGCGTACAAACTTATGATTGGCTTTATTTAAGGCCAGTTCAGGATCCTTACCTAAATGACGAACCAGATTAACCGTCGCAAACAGTAAATCCCCAAGCTCTTCTTCTACCTTTTGCTCATCGACGGGCACTTGCAGCACTTCCGCCATCACCTCATCCAACTCTTCCTGCACCTTCTCCGCCACAGGGCCGACACTTGACCAATCAAAACCAAATTGAGCGCATTTCTTTTGGATTTTATTAGCCCGCGACAAGGCCGGTAAAGCTTGTGGTATTGAGTCTAGAATACTTTGTTCTGTTTTGCCTGCTTGCTGCTTTTCTTTATGTTTTTCGGCCTGCCAATGGGCAGCCAGTTGCTGCTCATCGGCAAACTTTGCGTCAGAAAAGACGTGCGGATGACGGCGAGTGAGCTTTTCATTGACGGTGTCTACCACATCAGAAAACTCGAATAATCCTTGCTCTTTAGCCAACTGGCTATAAAAAATCACTTGGAACAATAAATCGCCGAGCTCTTCTTGTAAGTTAGGCCAATCTTGCTGGACTATCGCATCGACGACTTCATAGGTTTCTTCGATGGTATGCGGAATAATCGTTTCAAAGGTTTGCTGTTTATCCCATGGGCAGCCATGCTCTTTATCACGTAACTGCGCCATAATCTGTTCAAGTTGTACAATAGGATGAGACATACTTTCTCTTTACTGATACGTAATAACGAGGCCAATGAGCATCATCGCACCTCGTTATTGATTAAGGGCTAATCAGCGACATGGCGCCATCGCCATCGCCACTCACACTGATCGGCGTAGGTCGTGGTTCAGCCCAATCGTTTGACGAGCATAACGTCTTTGATTTGCTCCGTGCGCTTCATGATCCGCTGTAGAACTTCAACACTATTGACCTCTAACTCAAAGTCCATGATCGTTAATTGACGTTTATAATCACTGCGGTTTTTCATGCTGATCACTTTCACTTTCTCGTTAGCCAGTAATGTGGTGATGTCTTTTAATAACCCGCTGCGTTCCATCGCTTCAATCCGTAACGTCAAGCGATAAGTTCCCACAAAACCTCGCCCCCAAACCGTTTCAATGATGCGTTCAGGCGCATGGTGACTGAGTTCTTCAAGCTGCTCGCAATCGCTACGATGTACCGAAATACCACGTCCTTGAGTGATATAACCGCGAATATCATCACCAGGAATCGGCTGACAGCAACGAGCAAGATGGGTCATTAAATTATCCACCCCTTGCACCACGACGGCATCCTTGTGAGTGGTTTGAGTGGTGGTCGTTTTTACTTCACCGGCTAATTTTTCTAAGGCGATCTTATCTTCTTCTTCAGCGGTGGGCTTATTCACTAATGCATTGATATGATTAATAATTTGATTGATGCGCAGATCACCACTGCCAACACCAACGTAAAGCTCATCGGCGCTATTAACATTAAAGCGCTTTAACGCGTACGCTTCGGCATCTTTTAACTTAGCGCCAATTTTTGCCAATTCGTTTTCGAGAATTTCACGTCCCGCTTCGAGGTTTTTCTCTCGGCTCTGTTTACGAAACCAAGCGTTGATTTTGGCTCGAGCCCGACCAGAATGCACAAAGCCCAGTGATGGATTTAACCAATCACGAGAAGGATTAGGCTCTTTAGCGGTAATAATTTCTACCTGATCTCCCATGTGTAATTTATGGGTAAACGGCACAATTCGCCCTGCCACTTTAGCGCCAATGCAGCGATGACCTACTTCTGAGTGAATATGGTAAGCAAAATCGAGCGGTGTTGCGCCCATCGGTAAATCGACGACGTCACCACGCGGCGTAAAGGCATAGACCCGATCGTCAAAGACTTGACTGCGCAGTTCATCAAGCATTTCCCCTGAGTCGGACATCTCTTCTTGCCAATCAAGCAGCTTACGTAGCCAGGTGATTTTTTCATCATAACCACTACGAGCCGTCGATGCGCCTTCTTTATATTTCCAGTGCGCGGCAACGCCAAGCTCAGACTCTTCATGCATCTGCTTAGTTCGGATCTGAATCTCAATGGTTTTGCCTTCGGGGCCTAAAATCACCGTATGAATCGACTGATAACCATTAGGTTTCGGATTGGCCACATAGTCGTCAAATTCGCCCGGCAAGTGTTTATATTTAGTATGCACAATGCCTAAAGCGGCGTAACAGTCTTGCAATTTATCAGCGATGATCCGCACCGCGCGCACATCAAACAGCTCATCAAACGCGAGGTTTTTCTTCTGCATTTTGCGCCAAATGCTGTAGATATGCTTAGGACGACCACTCACCTCAGCATTGATATTCAATGCTTGCATCTCTTGGCGAAGATCATTGACGAAATCACGGATGTATTGTTCACGGACAATACGCCGCTCAGAGAGCTGTTTAGCGATTTGTTTATAAGTATCTGGTTGTTGATAACGAAACGCGTAATCTTCAATTTCCCATTTTAACTGACCAATCCCCAAACGGTTCGCTAGTGGCGCATAGATATTGGCGCACTCTTTAGCTGCGGCGCGACGCACTTCATCAGGCTGGTCTTTTACTTCACGTAAATTGCAAATTCGTTCTGCTAACTTAATGACTACACAACGAAAATCATCAACCATCGCCAACAACATACGGCGAACATTATCAACTTGTGCCGACGCTTCACTGCCTTGCATGGTGATATTGAGTTGCCCAATCGCTGCCATCTCTTCAACACCATGAATCAACTTGATGATCTCTTTGCCGTAATGCTCTTCGAGTTCTTCTTGATCCAACAAACCGCTGGTGGCAATCGGAAACAGTAGCGCTGCCACTAAGGTGGGTTTATCCATCGACAAAGTGATCAATATTTCGATCATTTCCCGTCCACGCCATAGCAACATTGGACCTTGAGAGTGCCCCTCAAGCCAATGATCACACTGACGATAGACTTCCATCAGTCTCGCCGTCGTTTTGCTATCTTGCTGCAAACTAGCAATCCATTTTTCTAGTTCAAACTGTTCGTCTGGGTTTAAATGTGCGCTACGAACCGCAACCATAGGGATAATCCTAATTTTTAGATTTTAGGGTATCGACTGACTTTCGCTCCCGAAAGTTCAGCCGCTTACCGATTTTTTACAAACAGAGCCATCGATTCTAAATGACTAGTATGAGGAAACATATCAAGCATAGCCAATTTCGCCAAATGATAACCTTGATTGAGTAAGCTTTGGCTATCACGCGCTAAAGTTGCGGGGTTACACGAGACATAAACAATACGTTGAGCCGATAATTGTCCCAACTGTTCAACAATCCCTGCTGCGCCCGCTCGCGCCGGATCAAGCAGTATTTTATCAAACTTTTCAGCCGCCCACGTTGCCTTGGTCATATCTTGTTCCAAATTGGCTTGGTAAAAGGCGCTATTATTGATCTGGTTCAAATGAGCATTCTCACTGGCCACTGAAACCATCTCATCGACGCCTTCAACCCCAACCACATAGTGAGCAATGCGTGCCAGCGGTAAACTAAAATTGCCTAAGCCACAAAAGAGATCAAGCACTCGGTCATTGGCTTGAATCTCTAACCATTCGATAGCTTGGTCAACCATGCGCTGGTTGATGGATTGATTAACCTGAATGAAGTGAGTGGGCAAAAAATGCATCGTCACTCCCGTCTCTTGATAGTAAGGCGTTTCACCTTGCACATGCTCCAACGGGTGATCATCGGTCAACAAATACAATGCCAATTGATGACGCTGAGCGAATTCAGACAAACGTTGCTTATCGGCACTCGGTAACGGCGCTAAATGGCGCAATAAAAGCACACTGGTATTATCGGCTTTGATCAACTCAACATGCCCCAGTTGTTCTGGCTGCTTAAACCCACTCAGTAAAGGTTTTAACTCAGCTAAGCATTGATTAAGATGAGGTTCAAGGACTGGGCAATCCGTCACATTGACAATACTTTTACTCTGTTTACGCCGAAACCCAACCTGCAATTGCCGTGTTTTTTTATCCCACCATAAACTGAGTCGCGCTCGGCGACGGTAGGCTTTATCTTCATCAATGATCGACGCTGACAATGGTACCGCTTGCTTAGCGAACTTACTCATTAAATGGCTAAGAGTTTGCTGTTTATGAGTAATTTGCGCTTCACGAGAGAGGTGCTGTAAATCGCATCCGCCACACTGCTGATAATATTGGCAAAATGGCACGACGCGTTCGGGACTAGGGGCAAGCACCTTGATAAGCTTTGCCCGCGAAAATTTACTTTTACTTTCAGTGATTTGAATCACAACTTCTTCACCAGGCAAAGCTCCATCAATAAAAATCGGTTTGTCTTGCTGATACGCAATCCCCGCGCCAAGATGATCCAGCTTAGTCACCATGACTGACTGATGTTTAGATTGAATCGAGGTGTTCTTCTTCGCTTGGAAAAAACGTGCCATGCTCTGTGCCTAAGTGTGATTTATAAAAAGGTTTTTGCCCCAGCATCACTATTCTGTGTGGGGAAGATTGTCGAAGCCATTACTCTTGCATTAAGCTATAGTGGCTTAGCGTTGTAGGTAGACAACCGCCGTCTGACTCAACCACGATAGCGACTTATTGAATAGCTTCGCCACTGTAATGCGGGTTATTTTCCCATATCCACACCACGATGTTTAGACAATAATGACCAAATATGGCTTACGTGCGCGTGTTATTACCCTGACTTTAGCACCAACCTTAATTATTGGGTTACTGCTTAGCGCTTTATTCTCATTCAATCGTTACCACGATTTGGAAATTCAGGTTCTCAATTCTGGGGCAAGTATCATTGAACCACTGGCGATTGCCAGCGAAGAAGCGTTAAAAAACCAAAGTAGAGAATCGGTACGACGGATCATTAGTTATGCTCATCGTAAACATTCCAAATTAGTACGCAGTATTGCAGTGTTTGATGCTCGTCATGAGTTATTTGTTACCTCCAACTTTCATCCCAACTTTGAAAGCTTGATGTACCCTAAAGAGCAACCGATCCCCGTCCTCGGCAGCGCTCAGCAACATGATAACACCCTGATTCTCCGTACACCGATTTTGGCAGAAAGTCGCCTACTCGAAGATAATACCAACAGCGCGCGATCGGTACCGGTACTGGGTTATATTGCCATTGAATTAGATCTCTCCTCGTTGCGTTTACAACAATATCAAGAGATTTTCTCCGCCTGCTTAGTATTAATTATGGGCTTAGTGCTCTCTAGCGTTTTCGCCGTTCGCCTCATGCACGACGTGACCCGTCCCATTACCCATATGAAAAACATGGTTGACCGCATTCGGCGCGGCCATTTAGATGTTCGAATTGAAGGGAAAATGCATGGTGAGTTGGACTCGCTACGTAAAGGCATCAATGCCATGGCGGTCTCGCTATCCGAATACCATGTAGAAATGCAACACAGTATTGATCAAGCCACCTCAGATCTGCGTGAAACCCTTGAGCAATTGGAGATCCAAAACGTTGAACTGGATATTGCCAAAAAACGCGCTCAAGAAGCCGCTCGAATTAAATCTGAGTTTTTAGCCAATATGTCACACGAACTGCGTACTCCGCTCAATGGGGTGATCGGCTTTACACGTCAAATGCTGAAAACCCAGTTAACCAACAGCCAAACCGACTACCTACAAACCATTGAGAAATCAGCCAATAACTTATTAACCATCATTAATGACATCCTTGATTTCTCAAAACTCGAAGCGGGTAAGCTCGCTCTGGAAAATATTCCTTTTGAATTTCAAGAAACCTTAGAAGAAGTGGTTAATCTCCAGGCCACCAGCGCCCATGAAAAAGGCTTAGAAATCACGCTCAAAGTTGATCCAAAGATCCCGTTAGGCCTCGTCGGCGATCCACTGCGCATTCAACAAGTCTTAACCAATTTAGTCGGCAACTCGATTAAGTTTACCGAACGTGGCAACATTGATATCAGCGTCGAAATGCGCTCACAACGGGATGATATGGTTGAGTTGCAGTTTATGGTCCGCGACACCGGAATCGGCATTTCAGAACGTCAGCAGGCCCAGCTCTTCCAAGCCTTTAGTCAAGCGGATGCGAGCATTTCGCGTCGTTACGGTGGCACAGGTTTGGGCTTAGTCATCACGCAAAAGTTAGTCGGGCAAATGGGCGGCGAAATCAGTTTAACCAGCCGGCTGCATCAAGGTTCGACATTCTGGTTTACGCTGCGTTTACCTGCGACAACCATGCCAATCAGTGATTGGGTCGATCCGCAGGCGCTATTAGATAAACAGTTATTACTTGTTGAACCTAATATGCAGGCCGCTTCTATTGTTCAGCAGCAGTTAGTGCAAGCCGGGTTAAGCGTTACCTATCGCTCATCGATGCCTGAAGAATCGGAACACTACGATTATATTTTACTGAATTTATCGCCAACGAAAGAAACCGACAGCACCATCGTGGAGCAATGGATTCAACAAGCACTGCAATCTGCACCACATGTCATTATTGGTACACCAAGTACCGAGCTGGCATTGGCAGACCAACTGATGAAGCATTATCCGGTACAATGCGTCACTAAACCGTTGTCACGCCGCAAACTATTGCAAACCTTATTAGCTCATCAGCCGACACGAGCGACGCCTATCGAGCAACCGCGTGAAATAGATAAACTGCCCTTGACCGTGATGGCGGTTGATGACAACCCAGCCAACTTAAAACTGATCAGCGCCCTACTGCAGGAAAGGGTTGCACAGGTGGTCACTTGCAGCGATGGAATAAGCGCAGTGGAGCAAGCGACGCTGCGCGCCTTTGATATCATTTTAATGGATATTCAGATGCCACATATGGATGGGGTTAGCGCTTGTAAAGCAATTAAACAGTTACCGCTCAATGCCACCACACCGATTATTGCGGTAACCGCACACGCCATGGCCGGAGAGCGAGATCGGCTGCTAAAAGCGGGCATGGACGATTACCTAACCAAACCGATTGAAGAGCATATTTTACAACAAGTACTGGTGCACTGGAGTCCAACCCACTTAACTCATGGTGTAGAGAAACTTCCCTTGAGCCACCATCAAGCAGAGCCGATCCTCTCGCCCCACTCTACCGCCAATCTATCCTCTTCAATGGTGATTGATTGGCCACTGGCCTTAAAGCAAGCCGCAGGCAAAGAAGACTTAGCTAAAGAGATGCTACAACTGTTGGTCAATTATCTTCCTGATGTTATTCAAGTGGTGAATCAAGCACAGCAAGATGATCAATATGCGTTAGACGATTTACTGCATCATATCCATAAACTACACGGTAGCTGCTCTTACAGCGGTACGCCATCACTAAAAGCCATCTGTGCAACCTTGGAACACATGTTGCGCTCAGGGAGCCAACTCAGTGATATCGAACCAGAATTATTTGAACTGCAAGATGAAATGGAGAAGCTACTCAGCGAAGCGCCACAATACCTTCACTAGTACGCGTAGTGGAGATAGGCGGTTAATTCGAAGGCACCAATGACTCAAAAATCACCGTAGCGACAGCATAATGTCGCTCATCGGAAAGCGATAGATGAATGGATGTGACTTGCATGGCTTCGGCGAGTTGCTTCGCTCGCCCATGCAGAATTAGATGAGGTTTACCTTGGGCATCATTGGTAATTTGAAAATCATGGAACGTGACACCATTGGCGATCCCAGTACCTAAGGCTTTGGCCGCCGCTTCTTTGGCGGCAAAACGTTTGGCTAAAAAGCGCGCGGGCTGTTTTAAAGCCGCACATTTAACCTGCTCTTCAGGGGTGAGGATCCGCGCCGCAAAGGCACTACCACTGCGGGTAAGCACCTTCTCAATGCGTTCAATCTCAGTAATGTCTGTGCCTAAGCCTACAATCATCGACGATTAACGACGTACGTTATCCATGATGGCTTTCATATCTGCAACCGCTTTACTCAAACCATCAAACACCGCTCGGCCTACAATCGCATGACCAATGTTCAGCTCATAAATTTCAGGGATAGCAGCAATTGCCGCTACGTTGTGGTACGTCAAACCATGTCCGGCATTGACCGTAATACCAAGATCGCTGGCGTAGGCTGCTGCTGCCGCGATTTTTTTCAATTCATTTTGCTGTTCTGTCTCATTAGAGGCTTCTGCATAATGCCCAGTGTGCAATTCAATAAAAGGCGCACCGCATGCTTTCGCGGCGTCAATTTGCTCACGATCGGCATCGATAAATAGAGAGACTTTAATTCCTGCAGCGGTCAATTTTTCGGTCGCGGCTTTCACTTTCTCTAACTGTCCTAGTACGTCCAGACCGCCTTCAGTGGTCAGCTCTTCACGCTTTTCTGGTACCAAGCAAACAAATTCAGGCTGAGTGTTTAAAGCGATTTCGAGCATCTCATCGGTCACCGCCATCTCAAGGTTCATCCGCGTTTGCAAGGTTTCGCGCAAAATACGCACATCACGGTCTTGAATATGGCGACGATCTTCTCGCAGGTGAATGGTAATGCCATCCGCTCCCGCTCGCTCAGCGATCTCTGCCGCATGCACAGGATCAGGGTAACGGGTACCACGCGCGTTACGTAACGTGGCAACGTGGTCAATATTGACACCTAAAAGAATTGAGCTCATGTTTCTATACTCCGTGCTCTAGATAGCGTTGTGGGTCGGAATAACTCCCGACTTTTTAAAGGTTTGCCGCCAAGATACGGCTTTAAGGCGATACGTGTAAAGCGCTTTGCGGCTTGCAATTGATTTTTGGTGGTAAAGCGTCGCTCACTGATCGCAATCAGCTCATCGCCATAAAAGGTTAAATTATCGCGTCTTACCGATGCAATAAAGCCTTTTTGTTCACGATAACGATAGGTCATCGTCGGAGTGATTGGCTCACCGGTGCCCGCACAATGTAAAAAATCAACGCCATAGCCAAGAGAGGACAATAATGCCAGTTCGAAACGACGCAAGGCTGGCTCAGGATTATCACTTTGCGCTAACTCAGTCAGCGCAAACAAATAATCATGAAATAGTGCGGGACTGGGAACGTCATTCGCTAAGACCCGGCCAACCAATTCATTGACGTACATCGCCGAGTAGAGACTGATGCCACTTAAAGGAAGACCTAAGCTTATCGACTCAGCCTGACGTAATGTCTTCATAGTGCTGTTGCCAGACCATTTCAGCAATAGTGGAGTAAACGGCTGTAAAGCGCCTTTAAGCTGAGAGCGCTTGCCACGAGCCCCCTTCGCCATCAACGTTAATCGACCATACTCTTCACTAAATACATCTAAAATTAAGCTTGATTCGCTATAAGGACGGCGATTAAGGACAAAGCAACGCTGAAAACCATCAATCATAACGACACCAACCACTCCAATCAAAGTACAGCGTAGAAGGCCAAATGTACGATGCAAAGAGCCGCATAAAGCGACTCTGTCTTATTTGTTAAGCTCATTGTGGATCATCTTCTGGTGCGCCGTTTAACCCACCAGAAACGATTTATAAATCGTCAATATAGCCTAATGAACGTAAAGCTCGCTCATCATCAGCCCAACCAGATTTCACTTTGACCCACGTTTCTAAATAGACTTTACGTCCAAACAACTCTTCCATATCGAGGCGGGCTTCACGACCAATGGTTTTGATTTTCTCACCCTTTTTACCAATGACCATTTTTTTCTGGCCAATCCGTTCGACCAAAATCAGGGCATTAATATGGAAACCATCGGTTTCTGGGTTGTAATCAAAACGCTCAATCTCTACGGTAACCGAGTAAGGTAATTCCTCCCCCGTAAAACGCATTAATTTCTCGCGGATAATTTCCGAAGCCATAAAACGCTGTGAACGATCGGTCACATACTCTTCAGGGAAATGGTGCGTTGCTTTCGGTAAATGATGACGAACATGCTGATGGAGCACATCAATATTTTTCCCCAACTTAGCCGAAATAGGCACAATATCGACAAAGTTCATCAAGCTGGAAAGATCCTGCATGTGTCGCATCACATCGTTACGATCTTTGACGTTATCGACCTTATTGATGCACAGCACGACCGGAAAATTGGCTTGACGCAGTTTATTGAGCACCATCTCATCATCGGCAGTCCAGTGCGTCCCATCCACCACAAACAGTACTAAATTGACATCACTGAGTGAGCTACTGGCGGCACGATTCATTAAACGGTTGATCGCCCGCTTTTCTTCAATATGCAGCCCGGGAGTATCAACATAAACCGCTTGATAATCGCCCTTGGTGTCTACACCCATAATACGATGGCGAGTGGTCTGTGGTTTACGTGAGGTAATGGAAATTTTTTGCCCAAGAATATTATTTAACAGCGTCGATTTACCAACGTTAGGGCGACCAACAATAGCGATAAAACCACAGTGTTGGTTATCCGGTGATGAGCTCGGTTGTTGATCTGATGAAAAGTACGCATCAATATCGAATTCTTTATCAGCCATGGTTTAATTGCTCCAGAGCGGTTTCAGCCGCTGCTTGTTCGGCTTTACGTCGGCTAGTGCCTTTACCTATAACGGGTGTGGCAATGCCAGCAACATCACACGATACCGTAAACTCTTGGTTGTGTGCTTCCCCTTTAATATTAGTCACAATATAGATAGGGAGCGGGCTACGTTTACCTTGTAAAAACTCTTGTAAACGCGTTTTAGGATCTTTTTGCGATACGCCGGGTTTGATGGCATCTAATCTCGGCTGATACCAATTTAAGATAATCCCGCGCACCATCTCGATATCACTATCCAGATAAATCGCACCGATAATCGCTTCTACGGCATCAGCTAAAATTGAATCACGACGAAAACCGCCGCTTTTCAGTTCACCTGGACCTAATTTTAAGTAATCTCCCAAGCCAAATTCTCGGCCTAACTCCGCAAGGGTATTTCCGCGTACGAGTGTGGCACGCATGCGGCTCATATCACCTTCATTGATCTTAGGAAAGCGACGATATAATTCGTCAGCAATGACAAAACTTAAAATTGAATCGCCCAGAAACTCAAGACGTTCATTGTGTTTACCATTGGCGCTACGATGGGTAAGCGCCAATTCCATAAACTCGGGATCATTAAATTGATAACCGAGTTTGGGTTCTAATCTACTAATTGGAGAATTCATGCTCTCTCGATGTGTTACGGGTCAGCGAAATGCTGACCTAATTAATGCCACCTATACGATTAAATCGCACTCCGGTTGGGATCCAAGCTGGCAAGATGCTATCTGCAGATCGTTCAAATTCAAAACTGATCCAAATAGCAACGGCTTTACCCACTAAGTTTTCTTCTGGTACAAAGCCCCAAAAACGGCTGTCAGCACTATTGTCACGGTTATCACCCATCACAAAATAGTGCCCTTGTGGAACAATCCACTCATTAACACCCGCGCGAGGTTGATAATCTCGAATATTATCCATCCGTAACGGGTTAACTAAAATACTGTGTGCCTGCTGGCCCAGCTGTTCATCCATCTGCATTAATGGAATATTATTCTGTACAAATTCGCTTTCAAGCACATTAGATAATTTCACCGTTTGGCAACGGGAATCTTGTTGAGTCTGAATGCAAATCTCTTTCGTAGGGCTGTAGCGAACAATATCGCCCGGCATGCCAACCACACGCTTAATATAGTCAATACTTGGGTTAGGTGGGTATTTAAATACCACCACATCGCCGCGCTCAGGCTTGCCAGTTTCCACTAATTGTGTGCGCCATACAGGATCTTTAAGACCATAGGCGTATTTTTCAACCAGAATAAAATCCCCAACCAATAACGTTGGCATCATCGAGCCGGATGGGATTTGAAATGGTTCAAAAATAAACGAGCGTAATACTAAGACAAAAGCGATCACTGGAAAAATCGAGACCGCATTTTCTACCCACCAAGGTTGTGGCGCGATTTTGCTAACCACTGCCGCATCAATCCCATTGGTTTCGTTCTGCACTTGAGCTTGTTTTTGTAGACGTTTTTTTGACCACAGCCACTTTTCCAACGCCCAGATGATCCCGGTCACGAGAGTAACGATCACCAAAATGAGTGAAAATGTATTCGCCATTGACTTCCCTTATCTAAAAATACGAAAGTGAAAGGGCCAAGACCCTTTCACTTGAGAGCAAATGCTGAACGCACGAGTAAAAGATTAATCTTTACCTACGTGCAAGATAGCCAAGAACGCTTCTTGTGGTAACTCTACGTTACCAATCTGCTTCATGCGTTTCTTACCTTCTTTCTGCTTCTTCAACAGTTTTTTCTTACGGCTAATATCACCACCGTAACATTTCGCTAATACGTTTTTACGTAACTGCTTAACCGTTGAACGGGCAATAATATGGTTGCCAATCGCCGCTTGAATTGCGATATCAAACATCTGACGAGGAATGAACTCTTTCATTTTCTCGACCAACTGACGACCACGATTTTGAGCAAGATCTTTATGGGTGATAATTGCCAACGCATCGACTTTCTCTCCGTTAAGGAGTACATCGACTCGAACCATGCTCGATTCTTCAAAACGTTGGAAACCATAATCCAGTGATGCATAACCACGTGATGTCGATTTCAAACGGTCAAAGAAGTCTAAAACCACTTCTGCCATAGGAATATCGTAGGTCAACGCCACTTGATTACCATGATAAATCATATCCACCTGAGTACCGCGTTTTTCAATACATAAGGTGATCACACTACCTAGGTAATCCGATGGCACTAAGATATTACAACGCGCAATCGGTTCACGAATTTCTTCTATGTCATTGATCGCTGGTAATTTCGCCGGACTATCAACGTAGAGTGTCTCTTTATCAGTTTTAAGCACTTCATAGACAACGGTTGGTGCCGTCGTGATCAAGTCCAGATCGTACTCACGTTCTAAACGCTCTTGGATGATCTCCATGTGCAGCATTCCTAAGAAGCCACAACGGAAACCAAACCCTAGCGCCGCAGACGTTTCTGGTTCATAAAACAGTGACGCATCATTGAGGCTCAATTTACCCAAAGCATCACGGAAGTTTTCATAATCATCCGATGAAACAGGGAAAAGTCCTGCGTAGACTTGTGGTTTTACTTTCTTAAAACCCGGTAATGGCTTTTCACTGCCATTCTTGGCGAGCGTTAATGTATCACCAACAGGAGCACCTAAAATATCTTTAATGCCACAGACGACCCAGCCTACTTCACCACAACCCAATCCGTTGGTATCCACCTGTTTTGGAGTAAAGATACCAATTCGATCCACGCCCCAGATTTGGCCAGTGCTCATGACTTTGATCTTGTCGTTTTTCTTCAAGCTGCCATTTTTGATACGCACTAAAGAAACCACACCAAGGTAGTTATCAAACCAAGAGTCAATGATCAACGCCTGTAAGGGTGCCTCAGGGTCCCCTTCTGGTGACGGTATTTGAGAAACAATTTTCTCTAATACATCATCGACACCTAAACCGGTTTTAGCGGAACAACGAACGGCATCGATCGCATCAATCCCGACAATGTCTTCGATCTCTTCCGCAACCCGCTCAGGCTCAGCCGCTGGTAGATCGATTTTATTAAGGATCGGCACCACTTCGAGATCCATTTCAATGGCCGTGTAACAGTTAGCCAAGGTTTGAGCTTCAACCCCTTGACCAGCATCCACCACCAACAGGGCACCTTCACAAGCGGCAAGGGAGCGCGATACTTCATAAGAGAAGTCAACGTGTCCCGGAGTATCAATAAAGTTAAGCTGATAGGTTTGGCCATCTTTAGCGAGATAATCGAGTGTCACACTCTGCGCTTTGATGGTGATACCACGTTCACGCTCAAGATCCATGGAATCAAGAACTTGCTCTGACATTTCACGCGAGGTTAATCCGCCACAAACTTGGATTAATCGGTCAGATAACGTCGATTTACCATGGTCAATATGGGCGATGATCGAAAAGTTACGAATGTGCTTCATAGGCTTGGGATGACTAAACTCTTTGCTGATTAGGGAATAAGAAACGCCACCGAAGTGGCATTTCATTTAAGTTGGCCGATTCTACCCAATTTCGCTAGGCTTCGCACCATAATTTAGGCGATCGGCTCACCAAGGACACGCAGCAAGATCACCTGCTGTGATGAGTCATTTTCTAACTGAGTAGAAAAATATTTTGCAATCACAACGCCTAAGCCCATAAACAGTAGCGCACAAGCAATCACGATGCCTTCCGATGCCCCTAACAATGACGCAAACCACAGTTCTCCCAATACCGCTCCCACAATCATCATCAATAGTGGGACTAAGTAGACCAAGGCTGCCGACTGCAGCAGGCTTTTTTCGGGTAAACCAATCTCGACGATTTGTCCGATGGTGACTGGTTTATCGGTCACTAAGCGCCAAAATAAGGCTTTATTGCCTATCGCTTTTGAGACAATACCTGTTCCACAGCTTTTAACCGAAGCACATTGGTTACAGCTGGTTTGCTGATCACAACTCAACGCAACGAGATAACCACTGGGTTGGGGCTTTACCTCAGTCACGGTGGCTAGCGCGGTCATCATGGTGAGACCTCAGTACGACTAAACGTGATCGATTGAGCAATACGCTGCGCAGTTGCTGGAGGAATATCACCGACCACGGAAATTTCGTTATCGCCATTAATCACACTGTGTAAGGTACGTCGACCTTGCCGAACCAACTGGCCTTTGAGCGAATGGTCATCACGAACAGAGACATACACAGAAAAATTAAACAGACCGTCGGAAAACATCTGGCTCTCGACTAAACGCTCTGTCATCGCCATCCGATAGCGATTTAGCTCAAGAGGTTGAAACCCATCAGGCTTCCAACCCACGGTCCAAAAAGTTTGCTGAATATTACCTTTAGGCAATGACAACACTTCAGGCAGTTGAACCTTATTCAGTCCAGACATCAGCGTAGCTAATTGATCATTAATTGAATAAGAAATAGTGCGGTACTGCTCAAGCACTTCTCCATCACGATCGACTAAATCGGCACGTAAAGGCAGCGAACTGTGCTCATCTATCCACAATACATAGGAATAGCGCAAACCATCTTTAGGAACAATCCGTAATACTTGGCAGGCCGCCCCTGCTTCACGAGCGCGTCCCATCTTAACAAAATCGTAGTATTGACCAAGCTTAGCGACATCACTGTTGAGCATCGGAATGGTTGGCGCGACCATAGTGCCAGATTCAATCGTAAAAGGCTCAACACCGGGTTCGATGTAGCTGACTTCGTTACCACGGCGAATCACTTCTCGTACAGGACCGCTCAGATAAATTAAATGTGCAAACTGTTGGTCATCTTGCCGTGCGTGACGATACAGCAAAGGCTCAATGCTGTTTTTCTTCAGCAGAATATAAGAGAGTTCATAATTAAGATGCTGACTTGCGTCGTTCATCTGATGTAACAAAGCCTCCGCAGATAATTCCTCTGCAAAGGCCTGAGTTACATGCAAACTGAACAGTGCCAGCACACTGATCAGGATTTTTTTCATTCCACTACCGGTTCAGTTAGGTGAGTGTGAGGGGCTAGATTATCACTGTTTAATCTTAGCTGTAGTTCGTAATCTTGCAGTAACGCATTAATTCGCCGACGCTGCTCTTGCATGCTGGCTTCATTACTGGAGTGTCGATTGACGGAATCACGCGTCAAACTCACTGGCTCAGCGCTGCCTGAAAATGGGATTGTCTGTAAAACCGGAATTTGATCATCTTGCGCGCCAACAGTATCGCTGCCACCGTATTGCTGAACACCAATAATCACCGCTAACGACACACTGGCCGCAATCGCCACTTGTCCAAGCTGACTAAGCCAAGCAGGCAACTGACGACGAGCTTTTTGCGCTGAAGGCTGCTCCTCAAGTCGAGGCTCAGCAGATTCACTTGTTGTGACGGCGCTTAACCGAGTATGAGCTGGTTCATTTTCTAGAGCGAAAGCGACTCTTCCAGCAATATTCCATTCTGAACTCACGGGGGCATCGCCACGCATGACATCACCGATCAAGTGGTAGTTTTTCCACGTATCGAGACTTTCATCATCGTGAGCGATCGTTTGTAACAACGATTTATCGACCACTTCGCCATCCATAAGCGCTGAAAGCTTTTCTTTGTCAGCCATTATTTTCACCATGTTTATTGCTCATTATCGGTTACAAAAGCGGTTTAATCCGCTTTTCAACCGCTTCACGAGCACGGAAGATACGAGAACGCACCGTACCAACGGGGCAATCCATGACTTCGGCGATCTCTTCGTAGCTTAAACCTTCCAGCTCTCGCAACGTCATCGCAGTTTTTAAATCTTCAGGCAACGCCTCTATCGCATTAAACACCGCCTGCTTCAACTCTTTGGACAGCGTAATGTTTTCAGGGTTCGATATTTCTTTTAATGCATTATTAGTTTCGTAAAATTCAGCGTCTTCAGCATCAATATCATTCGCGGGTGGCCGGCGGCTTTGAGCGACGATATGATTTTTCGCAGTATTGACAGCAATGCGATATAACCAAGTATAAAACGCACTCTCACCGCGAAACGTCGGAATCGCACGATACGCTTTAATAAACGCTTCTTGTGCGACATCGGGCACGTCTCCAGCGTTGCTCACATACCGCGAAATAAGATTGCACACCTTATTTTGGTATCTCAACACCAAAAGATTAAATGCCTGCTTATCTCCGTTCTGAACTCGCTCAATCAACACTTGATCGGTCAGCTGCTCGTTCATTCGAGCGGTTACTCCTATTGTTATCCCCCTACCTTCTCAGATATGGGCTCTAATTATGCAGAATGCTTGCTTGACACCACTGCTTACATGAGCACTATTGTGACTCAATTACACACAGAAAGTTCAATGCCAGGTAAAATTTTCCTTTACGCTGCGCATTATGCTGTAATGAACAACGGATACCTAAGTTAGATTACTTGAGGTATAGGCAGCAAGGTATAAAGATCTTAAAGGTTAGTCACGTTTACAACAAGTAAATACCTTGTCAGCTTTAGTTTAATTTCAAGTGGGCGTGTTCCACTTAAAATTCAGGAAGTAAACCATCTTATGAACGACTCTCGAGAACATCAATGCGACGTATTGATAGTAGGTAGTGGCGCGGCAGGCTTATCTTTAGCGCTGCAAGTAGCCGAGCACTGTCATGTAATTGTATTGAGCAAAGGACCTCGTAGTGAAGGGGCGACCTATTACGCACAAGGCGGTATTGCGGCGGTGTTTGACGAATCCGATAGTATCGAATCTCATGTGCAAGACACGCTGATCGCTGGCGCAGGGATCTGCGACCAAGAGACGGTACAATTTATCGCCGAGCATGCCAAAGCGTGTGTTCAGTGGCTTATCGATGGCGGCGTTCCTTTTGATAGAGAAGAGAACGATCCCGCGGGGCAGCCACGTTACCATTTAACCCGTGAAGGTGGTCATAGCCATCGACGTATTTTGCACGCCGCTGACGCCACCGGCATGGCGATGCAAACCTCGCTGCAAGATAATATTCTCCATCATCCTAATATTCGCCTGTTTGAGCGCTACAATGCGCTCGATTTGATCACCGAAGATAAAATTGGTGGCGATGCGGATAAAGTGGTCGGGGCTTATGTCTGGAATCGTAACGATGAACACGTTGAGACGATTCGAGCTAAATTTGTTGTGCTCGCGACCGGCGGAGCATCAAAGGTATATCAATACACCTCAAATCCAGACGTCTCTTCGGGAGATGGTATCGCAATGGCATGGCGCGCAGGTTGCCGAGTCGCCAATCTGGAATTTAACCAATTTCATCCGACGTGTTTGTATCATCCAGAGGCTCGTAATTTCCTGCTTACCGAAGCACTGCGCGGTGAAGGCGCTTATTTACGTCGCCCCGATGGCAGCCGCTTTATGACCGATTTTGATCCGCGGGCCGAACTAGCCCCACGGGATATCGTCGCTCGAGCCATCGACTATGAGATGAAACGCTTAGGCGCTGATTGTATGTATCTTGACATCAGCCATAAGCCTGCTGAGTTTATAGAGAAGCATTTTCCAACCATACATAGTCGACTGATGGATTTGGGCATTGATATGACCAAAGAACCGATCCCGATTGTCCCAGCGGCTCATTACACCTGTGGTGGTGTGGTTATCAATCAACAGGGCCAAACCGATCTTAAACAGTTGTATGCGATTGGTGAAGTCAGTTATACCGGTTTGCATGGTGCCAACCGCATGGCGTCTAACTCTTTGTTAGAGTGTGTGGTTTATGCTTGGTCTGCGGCGCAGGATATTTTACGTCAGCATCCTCAAGCCCAGATGCCGCCGTCACTGCCTCATTGGGATGAAAGTAAAGTGACTTGCTCGGATGAAGAAGTCGTCATTCAACACAATTGGCATGAACTCCGTCTATTTATGTGGGATTACATGGGCATTGTTCGTACCGATAAACGCTTAGCACGAGCTTTACGACGCATTCAGTTATTGCAGCAAGAAACCCATGAATACTACAGTCATTTCCGAGTATCCAATAACCTCCTTGAGCTGCGTAACTTATTGCAGGTCGCAGAGCTTATGGTCCGCTGTGCGATGCAACGCAAAGAGAGCCGAGGGTTACACTACACGTTAGACTATCCGCAACCACTAGAAAAGAGTGGCCCAACCATTCTCTCACCAAGATGATAGCATCAACGGGAGCCTGAGTGCTCCCGTTTTAAGCGCCCCAGCAACTGACGATAATCCGTTTCAGAACAGCTATCTCGCCATAAGAGTACTGATCGCTGTCGACCATAAAAACGAATGAATAATCCTCGATATAATAACGATACACCTTGGTAGGAAAACTCTTGGTCTGCCCATCGCAGCCGTCCGGAAAAATCAATCTCGATCTCTTCTGACAAGGTGACTGGCAGCCAATCTAATAAAGGCGTCTTTAACCAATAACACAGAATAACCACTGCGGCCACGAGAGGGATGGGTGAAATTAATAATGCCCATATCAGCAGTATCAACAGACACCACGCGGTAATATGGGCAAACAGGGAAGGAGTTAAAGCAAGCTTAACGGACTTTGCTGAGATTATAAGCGACAATCTTGTCTACCATGGCAGCGTGACCGAGATTTTCTGAGCGACCATGCCCCATGATCCAAGTAAAAAGATCCGGATCATCGCACTCAAGTAAAGAGACAAAATCTTGCTGTTCTGATTCACTCAAGGCTTCAAAACATTCCTCGAAAAAGGGCATGACAACCACATCAAGCTCTAACATGCCACGACGGCATGCCCATTTCACTCGTGCTTTCTCTTGCGTAGTGTACATCGACTTTCCTCACCTTAGGTAGATTTTCAGCAAGTGTAACAAGCAACCCTCAATACAACTAGTAGCTTAGTCACAGTCCCTATTCAAGCTGACAAAAAACTTGATCCAGATTAACATAGTGAAAATCATTTCAGTTAGGTGAAGGATATGAGCTGGAAAAATACATTTACCCCTCTTTTAGTGACCGCCAACGATCGATTGCCTGAATTGATGGTGACCCATCTCGAACAATGGGCCGCAATCTACGTTTCAGGCATCGACAGTAAACCTTACTTACAAGGACAGCTCACCTGTAATGTGGTTGCATTACCTGCACAACAAATGGTTTACGGCGCCCACTGCGACGCGAAAGGCAAAGTATGGAGCGCTTTTCGTTTATTTCATCATCGAGATGGCTACGCCATGTTCCAACCCGCTTCAGCGGTTGACGTCGAATTACGAGAACTCAAAAAGTACGCGATTTTTTCTAAAGTGACCATCGACCAAAGCCAAGATGTCGCTTTAGGCCTGATCGGGAAACAAGCTGAGCTGTGGCTCAACCAATTCAATGATTGTCGCGATGACGTACGCGTTTTAGAGCAAGGCACAGCGGTAAAAATCAGTGCTCAACGTTGGTTACTGTTAGTTAAGCCGGATTCTGTAGAAGCCTTACTGGAAAGCATGCCGGCCCAACGGGTCAACTCAGAGATCTGGACTCGTTTTGAGATTCAAGAAGCACTGCCGATCGTCACTCAAGACCAGCAAAATGAACATATCCCGCAAGCGTTAAACTTACAGGCTTTAGGTGGCATCAGTTTTAATAAAGGTTGCTATACCGGGCAAGAAACCGTAGCACGAGCCAAATATCGTGGGATCAACAAACGGGCTTTATGTCTGGTCGCCGGTGATATCCATCAGCCATTAAACGCCAATCAAAGCATAGAATTAGAGCGAGCAGTTGGTGATAACTGGCGTAGCGCTGGAGTGCTCATGGCTCATTACACCTTTACTGATCAGCGTGCCATCGGGCTTATCGTTCTGCCTAATAACCTAGAAGCTGATACTCTGTTACGCATCAAGTCTCAGCCAGAGACACGTTGGACACTGCAACCTTTACCTTATTCACTGGATAATGCTTAAACCACTTTCAACCCCAATCATCCGCTATCTAGAGCAACAAGGAATCGATCATCAGCTACTGCACCATCAGTCAGCCGCAATCAGCATCGAAGATACCGCACGTCAGCGCGGCATCCATCCTAGTCAAATGGTCAAATGTCTTTTATTGCGCGACATGAGTAACCGCTTAGCTTTAGCTTGTGTACCAGGTGATCGCTCTGTCGATCCTAAGCTAGTTCGCAAAATATTGGATTGGCGAAGAATGACTTGTGTCGACCGATCTCAAGTTGAAGCGTTAACAGGCTATACGATAGGGACCGTCACTCCATTATGCTTGAGCCTATCGCTGCCGATTATTTTTGATTATTCATTAATGCAACACACGCTGGTAACCATCAGCAGTGGCTCAGCGTATGCTGGGATAGCGTTAGCACTGAATGACTTAGTGAAATTATGCCAACCTCAATTTGCAGATATTGTTCGCGATTAGCGCTATTCATGGTCAAAATAGTGTGATCACACCTAAATTATTCAGTGTATCCACGTGAATATTAAATCACTTTTCAATCATAAATAGTTAATGGTGTAATTTTCAGTTACCCTAATTTTACTGATGAAGGTCAGTCCGTTCACTTGATATCAAAGTACCGATTAAGTGTTCAGTAGCATCGTCAGTAAAAAGTGATTAGCAGGGTTTGCCTGTAACTCGCTTTGTGTGTAATGCATCTGTGATTATTTAGCCCGCAACCTTGCGGGCGTTTTTTACAAAAAAATCACTCACCTATCACTCGTTTTTATTTTCTTCCGCTATTCTTATTACTGTCATATTCATTTGGCTCAATAGGTGCCACAAAAAAATCATTACTGCTGTCGATACCTAAACCATGGTCTATCCTATCGCCAAATGATCATCAACCGAAACGGGATAGGTAGTACGGCAAATTATTAAACTCGTCAGTCAATGCAGTAAGTATAGCTGCCTTCATCACACTATTTTTCTGTGATTTAACTTATACTTACTAATATGGAAACAAAGAAAGGATCGAAATATGAGACTGTTTAAGCGCTATACACCCAGTATGATTGCTAAGCACGTAAGTCGTCTTTTTAAAGGAAGAATCTATATCTACGGTGTCGGTCGATTTGAGTTTGACCATGGAAAACTGATTTTACCTGAACGTGCTGAACAACGACATTTCCAGACCGTCAATGAGGTCAACCAAGAAATCCGTCGCTTACGTTGTGCTTACGCTTAATTCCCTCATTACCTCATTCATAAAAAAAGGGTTGGCTTTAAGGCCAACCCTTTTTTTATGCGTCATCGACACGCGAAACTCTGGTTCAGCGAACCGCTCCGCTAGCGACATGGGTTGTGATCACGGTGATGATCCGCATTAAAGCACTGGGCAATTTTAGGTAGTTCACCTTTTAAACCAAGCGCATGCATCATCATCATCTGTTTCCCCCCGGGAAGCTGACCCGCCAAATGCATGCCCATACCACGCAGCCATTTCTTAGCCGGATGACTCCCGGAAAATAATTCTTTAAAACCTTGCATACTAGCAAGCATTTTGGCGGCTTCTGCTTTACGCCAACGTTCGTAAGGTCGTAAATGGCGATGATGGCCAATATCAAATCCTTGCTGCCAAGTGATCAGTATATGCTCAGCTAAACTTGCCGCATCAAGTAGCCCCAAATTAGCGCCCTGCCCAGCAAGAGGATGAATCGTATGCGCCGCATCACCCACTAACGCGATACGCGGTCTAGCAAAATCACGAGCATAACGCGCCGTCAAAGGAATCACATGTCGTATTCCGACGACTTCACATCGCCCAAGACGAGCGTCAAACTCAACCGTCAGTGCTTTATTAAATTCCAGATCATCTAGCGCCATCAATCGCTGCGCACGACTCGATTCAGTTGACCACACAATCGAACTCATGTGCTCTTCACTCATCGGCAAAAAGGCTAACGGCCCTTGGGGAGTGAAAATTTGTCGAGCCATCGCCTGATGCGCCAGTTCAGTGCGCACGTTAGCAACCAAAGCATGATGCCCGTAATCCCAATACGTTAAGGGGATATCGACTTGGCGACGCACCCAAGAGTGAGCACCATCCGCCCCCACGACCAGTTTCGCGGTCAACGCTTGGCCATCACTGAGAGTTAGCCACGCTTCATTCTCACCAATAGCCAATTGTTGGCAATTGGCTGGCATATATAAACTGACATTGGCTTGTTTTTTTACTTCATCCAGCAGTGCCAACTGAATGACTCTATTTTCAACAATATGCCCAAGGTTGGGCTGGGTAATCTGCTGCGCAGAAAACGCTATCTGAGCGAAGCTATCTTGCTCCCACACTTCCATACCCAAGTATGGTGTCGCTCGACGAGCGAGGATCCCCGACCACACGCCAAGGTTTTTCAATACCGTTTCACTCGCGCGGCTCAAAGCAGACACTCGAACATCTGGCAAAGCATCAAGCTGAGTGTCGGGGGCTTTACTTTCAATGATCGCGATTCTCAAATCGGAATCTTTTAGCGCTGCCGCAAGTGTTAACCCAACCATACCGCCACCGACGATGGCAATATCCACACTTTGCATCATATTCATTACCTTTATCCTAAAGTGCGATTGAGCAAGGGGGTTTTTAGCAAGGGAAGCATTTCCATCGCCATTAATCCCAGGTTACGTCCCACTCGTAATGTCAGCCAATCATTAGAAAATAGATGAACTAATGTCGACGTTAATTGAATCGTTGCTTGACGATCCGTTTCACGGCGCTGACGAAACGTCGCTAATTGGCGATAGTCCCCCATCAACCGGGTATCTTCTTCGCTAAGCACTTGCGCCAGTGTGGCAATATCTCGGATCCCCAAATTAAAACCTTGCCCGGCAATCGGATGCAGCGTTTGCGCCGCATTACCAATGGTGACAAATCGATGCGCGATAGTCTGGGGATGATAACGTAGGAGTAATGGGTAAGTAGAACGCTGTCCAACCTGTAAAAATCGCCCCAAACGCCAACCAAACGTCGCTTGTAATTGGGTAAGAAACTCACTGTCTGAGACATGCTGCATCCGTTCAGCTTGCTCGGCAGATAAGCACCAGACTAACGATAAACGATTGTCACTCATGGGTAATAGCGCTAAAGGCCCAGATGAAGTAAAACGTTCAAAGGCTCGTCCCTGATGTGCCTGATCAGAAAGTACATTGGCAATTAAGGCCACCTGTTCAAAATCATGCTCTTGGCGAACGAATCCTATTTGGGAACTGGATGTCGACAGCGCACCATCGGCGGCAACTAATAACTTCCCTGTAATTATCTGCTGATCAGATAAGGTCACGCTAACCTGTTCTGACGTCCGCTCAACATGCTCAACGCTAAGCGGACAATAGTAAGTTATATTATCGCAGGCGTTAATTTTCTCAGCGTACTGTTGACCGACTTTAGACAGTTCGACCACATACCCTAAAGCGTCTAAACCAAGCTGCGCGGAATCGAAGTTAACCATCCCAGCATGAGAGCGGTCAGAAACGTGGATCTGGGAGATGGGTGTTGCAAAAGGATATAGGCTATCCCACACCCCCCAGCTTTTTAATAATTCTACCGTACCATGAGCCAATGCAATCGAGCGAGAATCAAACCCAGGATGTGCATGATGGTCCGTTTGAAACGGTTCGATGATGGCGATCGATAGAGGTTGCTGACTTAACGCGTTCAGCGCTAACGCCAATGTCGACCCCGCCATTGCACCACCAGCAATAATCACATCAAAAGATTGCACCTCTCTCACAGCTTCCTCACTTAATGCACAATAGGTTTGGTATCAGGATTCACGGTTCCTTTGAACTCGATGTACAACATAAACACACACGCTTTGATATGTTCAATCACATGCTCAAGTAACTGTGCTTGCTGATCGAGATCATCTTCTTCATCAATACCTAATTTTGCGATCTCTTCTAAATCTTGCAGTGCTTCTTTGGCATGCGAGGACAAACCGGACATCGTAACGGCCATTAAACCCAGTCCAGAAATGAAGTGATTAACCCAATCAGCGACGCCATCCGCAAACTGAAATAAGGCATTCGTATCATCGGTGATCGGTACCAATAAGGTTAACTTAAAATCGTCACTGGCGAGCTCGGCTTGAGTCGCTAACAGTAACTGTTTCGCTTTTTCTAATGCGCTCGTCGGCCAGCCCATGCCATCATTGGTATAATCAAAAAGCAGCGGCTGCCAGCTTTGATCGTTCAAAGTTAAGCCTCCGGCTAACATCCCTGCGATCAAACCATGCAGTTCAGCTGGATTTATCGCTAACGATGCCGCTTGGAGTTCGCTGGCTAGTTGGTTATAACTGGGAAACGTTGTATCGCTCATGGTCACTTCATCATGGTAAATAATTGCCATCCTATCACTTCAAGGTCATCGGGAAAATCCTCAGTGTAGGGTTTGTGCTTCGCTTTAACGCAAATTGGTTAATAAGTCGGTGTTTGCTTTACCAATTACTATTTATCCACGTGAAAAGCTTGAATCTTGTGACCACTTTACCTATAGTTTGCCCCTCGATGGTTGCTCAGATAGAATCATCATTAGTTACGCGAATAGAGTTCACTTATCATGAGTAATCAAGCGGTTGACGTTGAAATTTTAGGCAAAACAACGCGTGTCAATTGTCCCTCTGGACAAGAAGCATCGTTAATACGTGCCGCACAAGATCTCGATCAACGATTGAAAGATATGGCTGAACGTACTAAGGTAACTAATGAGGTTAAGCTACTTACCATTGCCGCTCTCAATATCTGCTATGAGCTACAAACGGAACGGCAAAAGCAGAATGAACAACAGCAACAAATCAGTGAGCGAGTGGAAGAGCTGACTGCATCGCTACAAGCAGTACTCAATAAAGTACCACACGGATAGTGTTATTTTTATCTGCACAAGTTTTACCCTGGAGTGTTTGTCAGAGGATGTACGTCCCTGAGCCGATAAGCAACACATAAGGGTTGGTACTTGGTCACTATTGAGCAGGCTCGGCTTGTACCGAGAAGCCTACGGTAGCCATTGCTAATCCGCCTTGAACCAGCTGGTTCAAGGGCCACAGTCCTCAACGGCACTCTGGGGTTCCTAATGTTACACACCCGTCAACAGCTGCGTGGATTGATTCGTCAACGACGCAATCAACTGTCTCAGGCCGAGCAGCAACAAGCCAGTCAAGCCTTAATCCAACGCTTTATCGAGCTTCCTGAAGCGCAAACAAGCCAACATATTGCCCTATATCTGGCTACTGATGGCGAATTAAATACTCAACCTCTGATTGAACGGTTATGGGCCCAAGGTAAATATGTTTATCTACCGGTATTGCACCCATTTTCTCCCGGTCACCTTCTTTTTTTACGTTATCAACCGACCACGCCCATGGTGCGTAATCGTTTTGCGATTCTTGAGCCGCGACTCAATCAACAGCTGATTCAACCACTGAAACAGCTGGATCTGATTTGCACCCCGTTAGTGGCCTTTGATGCTCATGGTCAACGCTTAGGGATGGGCGGAGGATATTATGATCGCACTCTCGCTAATTGGTTTGTAACTGGGCAAGGAGCCACACCGATTGGTCTTGCGCATGACTGCCAATATCTAGAGCAATTACCTCACGAAAGTTGGGATGTCCCATTACCTAAAATCGTCACTCCCACCCGACTTTGGCAGTGGAAAGCGTGATCAGCGTAGACATAAACGACTCGATAGTTGCCTTCTCTCAGTACAGCTGAACACCATTTGAGTATATAATCTCGCCCTTATTCCCCCTTTATGGTTAATGTATTGGCAGGGTTACTTGTTCAATACCAATCAACATTCAATGACTCACAATCAGGAGATAGGCATGACTCAAGATGAAATGAAAAAAGCCGCCGGCTGGGCTGCACTTAACTATGTCAAAAAAGGCAGTATTGTTGGTGTCGGTACAGGCTCAACTGTTAATCACTTCATCGATGCCTTAGGCTCTATTAAGGATGATATTCAAGGCGCAGTCTCGAGCTCATTGGCTTCAACAGAAAAACTCCAAGCACTTGGTATCAAAGTTTATGACTGTAATGACATTGAAGCATTAGATGTTTACGTGGATGGGGCTGATGAAATCAACGCTCAACGCGAAATGATTAAGGGCGGTGGTGCGGCCTTAACGCGAGAAAAAATTGTTGCAGCGATTGCTAAACAATTTATCTGTATCGTCGATGGCAGCAAAGCCGTTCCCGTGCTAGGGAAATTTCCACTGCCAGTTGAAGTTATCCCAATGGCACGTAGCTACGTTAGCCGTGAATTAAGCAAATTGGGCGGAAAACCTGTCTATCGTGAAGGGGTGATTACTGATAACGGTAATATTATTTTGGATGTGCACGATCTGCACATTACTCAAGCCAAAGCGCTGGAAGATAAAATTAACTCGATTACCGGTGTCGTGACCAATGGTTTATTTGCTCATCGTGGTGCCGATGTGGTGATCACGGGAACTGAGCAAGGTGCCAAAATCGAAGAATAAGATTGAGAAAATCACCACCTTTTTGGTTATTTGATTACAAACGGCACCTTGAGTGCCGTTTTTATTGCTTTTCATTAAAGAATATTCTCGCTTATTCCGTAATTTTCTTACCCAAACCGGAAAATATTTGTTAGTTTATTGGAGCAAAGACACACAAGGAAAACGTTTGCGTTGAATAAAACAAGTCCAATAATTGACGTTTGATACCCAAACCATTTGAAAAATAGCTCTATGACCGATTTATCACGCAATCATCAACGACGTGAAGCGGTGACTTCAAACGGAATGGGGATACTTGTGGTTCACTCAATAAGCCCATTTCCCATATTTAAGGACGAGTATCATGGCCAAAGTTTCACTAGAAAAAGATAAAATTAAAATCTTACTGCTGGAAGGATTACACCCTTCAACCGTCGAAGTTTTACAAGCTGCTGGTTACAGCAATATTGAATATCACAAAGGTTCGCTCGAAGAAGCCGAGCTACTGGAAGCCGTCAAAGACGTCCATTTTATCGGTATTCGCTCGCGAACCAATCTCACCGAGTCGGTGATTAACGCCGCTAATAAGCTGGTTGCTATCGGTTGTTTTTGTATTGGTACCAACCAAGTTAATTTAAAGGCCGCAGCCCAACGTGGTATTCCGGTATTTAATGCTCCCTTTTCTAACACACGCAGTGTGGCCGAATTGGTTTTAGGCGAAATCCTCTTGTTGTTGCGCGGTATTCCAGAGAAAAATGCTTTGGCTCATCGTGGCATCTGGAAAAAAAGTGCCGACAATTCCTATGAAGCGCGCGGTAAACGCTTAGGGATTATTGGTTATGGTCATATTGGTACTCAGCTCGGAATTATTGCTGAAAACCTCGGTATGCATGTCTATTTCTATGACATTGAGAATAAACTCTCTTTGGGCAATGCCACTCAAGTACATACCATGAGTGAGCTACTCAATAAGTGTGATGTTATCTCTTTGCATGTCCCAGAAACGCCGGAAACCAAAAATATGATGGGCGTAGAAGAGTTCGCCCGCATGAAACCAGGCGCTATATTTATCAACGCTGCTCGGGGTACCGTGGTTGATATTCCGGCACTGTGTGGCGCTCTTGAATCTGGCCATATTGCCGGAGCCGCGATTGATGTTTTCCCAACGGAGCCGGCGTCAAACAAAGAACGCTTTGAGTCACCACTCACTGCATTTGATAATGTCCTTCTTACCCCACACGTTGGCGGTTCAACTCAAGAAGCGCAAGAAAACATTGGTATCGAAGTCGCTGGTAAGCTCACCAAATACTCAGATAACGGCTCAACCCTATCGAGTGTTAACTTCCCTGAAGTATCACTACCTCAGCATCGTGATTGTTCTCGTTTATTGCATATCCATGAGAATCGCCCCGGTATCCTAACCCAAATCAACACCATTTTTGCCCAAGATGGGATCAATATTGCCGCGCAATATTTACAAACTAGCGCCAATATTGGCTATGTGGTTATCGATGTCGAAACGGCACGCTCCGAAGAAGCCTTAATCAAGCTTAAGGCTATTGATGGCACCATTCGTGCGCGTATTCTTCATTAATCGAACCATACAACGAAAAAAACCAGCCGAGGCTGGTTTTTTTCGTTTTTAGCTTGCCTTAACCGCGCAGCGCTCGCTCGCCACGAGTCATGCCAACCACACCGCTTCGCGCCACTTCAATCACTTCCGTGACTTCGGTGATCGCCGCGATAAAGGCGTCCAATTTATCGCTGGTTCCGGTTAATTGAACCGTATATTGCGCAGCAGTCACATCAACAATCTGACCACGAAAGATATCAGCCGTGCGCTTAACTTCAGCCCGAGCAAAACCGCTGGCTTTGACTTTAACCAACATCAATTCACGCTCGATATGCTCAAACTCCGAGACTTCTTGCACTTTCAAAACATCGATCAATTTATGCAGTTGCTTTTGAATCTGCTCTAACTGCATCTGATCCGATTTCGTGGTGATGTTCAAACGCGACAATGTCGCATCATCCGTGGGCGAGACGTTTAACGTTTCAATGTTATAACCACGCTGAGAGAACAAGCCAACCACACGAGAAAGCGCACCAGGCTGGTTTTCCAACAGTAAGGAAATGATATATCTCATTTTAGGTTCTCTCCGTTCTGCTTAACCACATTTTATCCATGCCTTCACCCTTAATTTGCATTGGGTAAACATGCTCGGTCTCATCAACGTTAATATCAACAAACACTAAACGATCTTTCATCGCGAGCGCTTTAGCCAGTCCTGATTCCAGTTCATCAGGGGATGAAATGCGCATCCCAACATGGCCATACGCTTCCGCTATCGCGGCAAAATCAGGGACTGAACTCATGTAAGAGTTAGAGTAGCGGCCTTGATAAATAATATCTTGCCACTGTTTGACCATGCCTAAAAAACGGTTATTGAGGTTGATGATCTTGACCGGAATACCATACTGCAATGCGGTAGAAAGCTCTTGGATATTCATTTGAATACTGCCATCACCCGTCACCACCACCACTTCTTCCTCTGGAAGCGCAAACTTAACACCAAGCGCCGCGGGTAAACCAAACCCCATCGTGCCAAGACCACCAGAGTTAATCCAGCGACGCGGCTTATCAAATGGATAGTAAAGCGCAGCAAACATTTGATGCTGACCAACATCAGAGGCTACATAAGCATTGCCTTCGGTAAGCCGAAATAAGCTTTCGATCACTTGCTGAGGTTTGATACGTTCGGCAGAAGTTTCATAGCGTAAACATTGACGCTCTCGCCACTGCTCTATCTCTTGCCACCACAAGGCTAATGCTTGATGATCATTAGCTTCTTCTTGCTCGTGCAATAATTTGAGCATGGTCGTTAAAACTTGTTCAGCTGAGCCGACGATCGGTAAATCAACTTTGACATTTTTTGAGATAGAAGATGGATCAATATCGATATGCATGATCTTGGCATTAGGACAATATTTTTCCAAATTATTCGTCGTACGATCATCAAACCGAACTCCGACCCCAAAAATTAAATCCGCATGATGCATCGCCATATTGGCTTCATACAAACCATGCATACCCAACATGCCTAAACTATTTTTATGGGTACCAGGAAAAGCGCCCAATCCCATCAATGTACTGACCACAGGAAGATTGAGCTGTTCGGCTAAGGCTCTGATAGGTTTATCGGCTTGTGAAATGATCGCCCCACCACCGATATACAGTACCGGTTTTTTAGCAGCGAGCAGCGCTTTCAAGGCTTTTTTAATCTGCCCTTTATGACCAGCAGTCGTTGGGTTATAGGAGCGTAGATGGATAGAATCTGGGTATTGATAGGGTAATTTAACCAAAGGGTTCATTACATCTTTGGGAATATCAATCACCACAGGACCAGGACGTCCAGTGGCAGCGATGTAAAACGCTTTTTTGATCGTTTCTGGGATATCTTGCGCTTTTTTAACTAAAAAACTGTGTTTTACAATCGGCCTTGACACACCAACAATGTCACACTCCTGAAAAGCATCATTACCAATTAAATTGGTGGCAACGTTACCAGAGATAACAATCATTGGAATGGAATCCATATACGCGGTGGCAATACCGGTGATGGTATTGGTCGCACCAGGTCCAGAGCAGACCAATACCACTCCCGTCTTTCCTGTGGCTCGAGCATAACCATCCGCCATGTGCGTGGCGGCTTGTTCGTGCCGAACCAATACATGCTTAATTTGATCAGCTTTGAGATGTAATGCATCGTAAATATCTAATACGGAACCACCGGGATAGCCAAAAATCTGCTCCACCCCTTCTTCTATCAGCGATTGCACGACCATTTCAGCGCCAGATAACATCGCTCTATTGGGTAATTCTACCATTTTCTTCTCCTTGACCAATCTTCTACACCGGGTCAGTGCATAAAGCTGGTTTTACATAGTCTAGGGCTTATTTGTAGCCTGATGTGGAAGCCTTCCGCTTTCCGCTATGTCCCGCACCGGTCATAACAAGTGCTAAGGTAACGCAACAACTGTAACGGTTTATTTTCATTAGGTCTAATGGCATAAAACGCCAGCAAACAATAAGATAAGGTAAATAAATGTATAAAAGGCGCTCAATGTTGAATTTATCATCATACACAGAGTAGAGAGGCAGAAAGGGGATAAAAAACAGAGTAATATTTTGTTACGTTAGTCCATCGGTCTCTTCTTGATGCAGCAATACATCCAGACTCACACGCGAACGCCACGCAAGATGGTTTGAGGCACTAGAAAACGTAGTCAATCAAAATACAGTGGCTATAAGCTATCATTACTTCCGCCCCTGTCATCGAGCGATCGGGGCGGAGAACATTCTGGCTTAACGGATAATCATATCGCGTGACAAGCGTTCGAGAATTTACTCTTTTGATTTATCACGATACATGTCTTCAATTTCGTGTTGATAGCGATCATTAATCACTTTACGACGTAGTTTCTGGGTTGGGGTTAATTCACCTTCATCCATAGAAAAGGCTTTAGGCAGCAGTTTAAACTGTTTTACCTGCTCAAATTTAGCCAAGCCTTGTTGTAAATCATGAACTCGTTTTTCGAACATTTCCAACACTTGGCTATGTTTGATCAGTTCAAGACGATCGTGATACTTAATATTTAATTCTTTCGCGTAGCTCTCCAGTGTATCAAAACACGGAACAATCAATGCAGAAACAAACTTACGCGTATCAGCGATTACGGCAATTTGTTCAATAAAATGATCTTTGCCTATCGTGCCTTCAACAAGCTGAGGTGCAATGTATTTACCATTCGAGGTTTTCATTAACTCTTTAATGCGATCGGTAATAAAAACGTTACCGTATTCATCAATATGTCCAGCATCACCAGTTTTTAAAAAGCCTTGTTCATCAAAACTATTCGCGGTTTCTTGCGGCATTTTGTAATAACCACGCATCACCATCGGCCCGCGAACCAAAATTTCATTATTTTCACCAATTTTAAGCTGCACATTCGGCATACTGATACCAATAGAATCAGGATTAAACTGGTGATCGTTCCAACAAGAGACGGTGGCAGTGGTTTCCGTCATGCCATAACCCAATTTGACATTGATGCCAATCGCATGGAAAAAGCGTCCGATCGTTTCATCCAATTTTGCGCCACCACATGGCATAAAATGGATTCGTCCGCCCAATAAAGCTCTTAACTTAACCAACACCAATTTATCCGCAAGCTGATAGCTACGCACTAACAACCATGACGGTTGACGATTCTCTTGACGACATAAGGCCATTTTGGCTCCCATGTTGACCGCCCAAGTAAACAAAGCTTTGCGATGAAATGGCGCTTTCGCGACTTTTTCATGGATAGCAGAGAAAATCTTTTCGTAAAAACGCGGTACAGCACACATCACCGTAGGGCGCACCTCACTCAATGCCTCACGGACTTGAGATACCTCTTGCAAATAAACGTTGGTCGCTCCTTTATACAGAACATAACAACTCCACGCGCGCTCAAAGACATGCGAAAGTGGTAAGAAACACAAAGAGATGTCCTGATCAGAAAGAGTTAACCGTTGATCATGCCCTTCTAATTGAGCACCAATGTTACGATAATCAAGCATCACCCCTTTAGGTTGTCCGGTCGTGCCTGATGTATAAATTAGGGTATAAAGATCATCATAGTTAGCCTTTGCGATACGTGCCGATAGCTCAGCTTGCTGAGCAGTAGAACCTTGAGCAATAAAATCACTCCAAGTAAAAGCATGGCAAAAACCCTGTAAATCAATGTCATCACTCATGGCGATGATCAATTGTAAGGTCTCACATTGTTCAAAAATAGCGAGAGCCACATCATACTGTGCTTGCTCACCGACAAATAATACTTTGGCATCTGCGTTGTGCAAAATATAAGCACACTGCTCTGGTGTATTGGTGGGGTAAATCGGCACCGTCACCAATCTTGCTTGCAAGGCAGCAAAATCGGCAATTGTCCATCGTGGCATGTTGGGGGAACAAATTGCGACTTTATCTTGAACATCCAAACCTAACGATAATAATGCTAAGGACAGTTGATCCATTTGTTGACCA
The DNA here is from genome assembly GCF_030851525.1 of Vibrio sp. 2017_1457_13. NCBI lineage: Bacteria > Pseudomonadati > Pseudomonadota > Gammaproteobacteria > Vibrionales > Vibrionaceae > Vibrio > Vibrio sp. 2017_1457_13. The sequence goes on along the minus strand of NZ_VHTA01000009.1, from coordinate 9,811 downwards.
AATTGATGCCAAGTAATGTCCTGCCACGCTTTATCCACTTTATGCTGTAATGCAATACGATTGCCACCGCGCGAAATTTGCTCACGAATACAGTTAACGATATGAAAATCTAAATTGACCATGTCTCTTACCTATGGCTTACACTTGTAAGCTATTTTTTGAGCGAACAAGTGTACATTTAACCGTTCAAAAGACAATGGTACGGTATCAAACTTTTACGAAAAGATTGTCTCTTAAAACAAAAAGAACTTCAGGTTAAGGCTTTCCCTAACCTGAAGTTCACGCCACGCCAATATTATTTACGACAAGGCAACGACATTGCCACAAGTCATCATTAATTGGTCACGTAACCAAATATGGCCTTTGTCTTTTTCACTTGATTCGTGCCAGCTTAAATAACCGCTGATACTTGCATGATCAAATGGAAAATCTAGAATTTGCAACTGCTCTTTATTCGCTGCGTGTTCAACGACCCAACGTGGAGCAATCGTCACAAGTTCAGATTGACCAACGACATAAAGTACATTGCTCAAGCTGGTTCCTTCGTAGTTTGCTTGGCAATCTAATTCACGATATGCCTGCTCAGAAAAACTGCGTTGACCATGAACTTTTGACAGCTTAGCGTGTTGTTCACTCGCCAGTAACTCACGAGTGATCGATCCTTGAATTCGTGGATGAGATTTGGCAGCGACCACCACTAACTCATCTTGGAATATTTCGGTACTGGAAAAACCTTGTTCATCAAATCGAGCGTAGTCAATAACAAAATCAATCTCTTGATAACGCATGCGCTCAGCTAATTGACGATCAAACTCCGCATCAAGATGCAATTGAACGTGAGGCGCTTGCTCATGAATGGTCGCCATAATTTGCGGTGCAAAACGAATATCACAAGGGCTACAAATCGCTAGTTTGAATAAACGAGTCGAGGTCAGAGGAGAAAACACCGAGCTTGGTAATTCATTACGAATTAACTGTAATGCTTGGCGAATCGGGCCAAATAACTGACGAGCACGTGGTGTGGGTTGAATCCCTCGTCCTTGGCGCATAAACAGTTCGTCATTAAACATCACTTTTAAACGCGCAACCGCATTGCTCACTGCAGGTTGAGACATGCCTAAATTATGGGCAGCTCGAGTAATATTTTGCTCTTGCATCACCGCATCGAACACAGTGAGTAAATTTAAATCAACGCTACGCAGAGTGCTTTCCATACGGTAACTAGCAATTGCGCTCATTGGATCTTTTTTGTTAAGCATAAAGTACGCCTCTTTTTTTATTATCATCTACCTCAATTTTCACCGCAATGAGTGGTAACCCATCTCAAGCAAAAAAAGAATGCAGAAGTATTTATTACCCAGATAATTTCTGGTGAGACCTACTATCAACGATTCATTTAACTAATAGCAATAGGATTGAGAAAAAGTCAGTAAATTTTACCATAAGCAAATAAACCACCTTTAATTTCAATTGGTTAGTTTTTTATAAAAAAAGATAAAGTTTATTTTCCGGTGTTTTTTATAAAACATTGACCTCGCGAATACTTTAAGACGTAAACAAAAACTAATATTCACACAACAAATATCATTCGATGTAAGAATAATTTAGTGAATTAATTTAACGCGGCATAATTAGGGAAATCGACTTGCTTCCAAAGCTGTTGTGATAATTCCGAGTGACAAGCCCAGTTTCCGTTAAGCAACCAGTCAACGATTGCCCCCGCCACATCGGGGTAATGTACGCGCTCAATGTCTTGTTCATTCAGCCATTCACTGATCACAAAAGCATCCAATGAGTTCATGCTCGCTGCAAGTCCAAGCAACTCTAAAGTGGCCACATTGCTTTGTTGTTCAAATTGACCGATTAATGGCTTTAACAGGAGCTTTTTTCCTAACGACAAGGCTTCAGAAGGTAATTCAAACCCACCATTAGCGATAACACCTGAACAACGGTGTAAATCAATCTGAAATGATTGGTGAGACAATGGCTTTAAATGCAGATTATCAACTTGCAGGCTCTGCTCAATCGCTGGGTGATAGCAGATAAAAGATTGGTGAGTAAAACGGGTCAATAATTCACACACTTGTTCCAAGTCTTCAAAAGGCAAATAAACCAAGATAAATCCCTGATTAGTAATCGATTGATTTGACGAATGAATGATCGGCGGCAAAATAGGCTGATTGAAGTGGTACCAATGCAAAGCGAGATAATAATTAGCCGGAGAAAAATGCTGCATGATCGATTTGTCCAACCAACTGGCTCCTTTAATAGGTACTGAATAACGAAACGCATTCTGGTGACTTAAGCTAATAGACGTAATCCCTTGTTGTTTCGCCGCCCAAGCCGTCACTGGTTCAAAATCGTTGATCACTAAATCATAGCCACTTAAATCAAGGTTTGTTACCTCTTGGTAATATCGTCCAAGACGATTCGCGCAAAGCGTCTTTAAGTAACTCACCTTTCCTCGCTGAGAAATAAAAGTCAAACCATGCCGTGTCTGATAATGACCAAAACACTCCATCGAAAAATAGTGTTGGGCATCTCGACCAGAAAACAAGAAGTCGACTTCGATATGACGTTGCTTAAAGGCATTGCTCATCGCGCGTGCACGAGCAATATGCCCATTTCCCGTTCCTTGGACACCATAAAGTATTTTCATAATAATGCCCCCTCGAGAATAATCATCGCTATCACAGCCGAGCCATACCCCAACAACGCACCAGCGACGACATCTGTAAAAAAATGAACGCCTAATACAATACGCGAACTACCGATCAATCCTGCCCAAATCAGAGCAGCAGGATAAAGGCTCGGGTAAAACTGCCCTATCAATGTTGCCATTAAAAAAGCGGCGGCGGTGTGGCCTGAGGGTAAGCTGTAACGATCAGAGGGAGTAATAGAGGCGGTAAAACAAGGCGAATAGTCTTGTGGTCTACGTCGCTGAACCGCATTTTTCACCACCCAATAAACCGGTAATTCGATGGCAAAAGCCGCCATACCAATAATGAGAAATTGACTACCATGATTCCTATCAAGCCCCCAAGCCAATAAGCCTAATATTAAATAAAGATGGCCATCTCCCGTATGAGAGACCGCCTTACTTACATTCGTTAAGGATGAAGTCGCTTGATGTCGTAAACAATAGGTCGATAAAGCTAAATCTAACTTAATCAGTGGTTCAATGGTGCGCATGCTCTATTCCTTGCTTAATCTACTCAATGTTTATTGAGCATAGGTAAGGCAAATGACAACACCGTGATCCTTTGTTTGAAAATAGATGACAGACCGACCTCACTCTAATCGCTTAATATCACCGTTAATCAATAAAAATAGATTTAGGGGTTGACGAGTTCAGTGGAGTGCGGTACTAATTTGTTAACTTAATCGTGTGGAATGTTAATAATGATATTACGTATTTCTCTTCTGCTAGGCCTACTTCTGATCGTGAACCAATCGCGCGGGTAGCTTGTGGAAGAAAAATAACACACTGATTACATAGAACCCGCACAGAGATGCGGGTTTTTTTATATCAATATTCAGGAAGTCAACCAGAAACCATCGGCTTAATCCAGTGCTAAGACCCCAAGAACATCAGTCTAGCTAAATTAAACCGACAGGCACAACACTATCAGGGAGCAAACATGAGTGATCAGGTCATTATCTTCGATACCACATTACGTGATGGCGAACAGGCGTTATCAGCGAGTCTAACCGTCAAAGAAAAGCTACAAATCGCTTATGCTCTTGAGCGCTTAGGCGTTGATATAATCGAAGCCGGATTTCCTGTCTCCTCTCCTGGTGATTTTGAATCGGTCCAAACCATTGCTAAACACATCAAAAATAGCCGAGTCTGTGCCCTTTCGCGTGCCGTTGCGAAAGATATCGATGCTGCCGCCGAAGCATTAAAAGTCGCCGACGCTTTTCGTATTCACACCTTCATTTCAACATCCACGATTCACGTACAAGATAAATTGCGCCGCAGTTACGATGATGTGGTGGACATGGCGGTACAAGCCGTCAAACATGCCAGAAACTATACCGATGACGTCGAATTTTCCTGTGAAGATGCTGGACGCACTCCCATAGATAACCTTTGTCGCATGGTAGAAGCAGCGATCAATGCTGGAGCACGTACCATTAATATTCCCGATACGGTTGGCTATACCGTACCTAGCGAGTTTGGTGGCATCATTCAAACCTTATTTAATCGTGTTCCCAACATCGACAAGGCGATAATTTCCGTTCATTGTCATGATGACTTAGGCATGTCGGTTGCCAACTCGATTGCAGCGGTTCAAGCCGGTGCAAGGCAGATAGAAGGCACGATCAATGGTATCGGTGAACGTGCTGGTAACTGTGCCCTAGAAGAAATCGCCATGATATTGAAAACTCGTCACGACCTATTAGGCGTTAAAACCAATATTCGTCATGAAGAAATCAGTCGGACAAGTAAATTAGTCAGCCAACTGTGTAATATGCCTATCCAAAGCAATAAAGCGATTGTTGGAGCGAATGCATTTAGCCACTCATCGGGTATTCATCAAGATGGGGTATTAAAAAATAAGAATACCTACGAAATCATTACCCCTGAATCTATTGGTTTGAAAAACCAAGCGCTGAATTTGACCAGTCGTAGTGGTCGGGCGGCCGTGAAAAGTCATATGGAATCGATGGGCTATCATGAACATGAGTATAATTTAGATGCGTTATATGAAGACTTCCTCAAATTGGCTGATCGTAAAGGTCAGGTATTCGACTACGACTTAGAAGCCTTAATGCACTTTTCGAATTTACGTGAAGAAGACGATTTCTATAAGTTGAATTATCTTAGTGTGCAATCTGGCAGTGTCATGGCCACCACCACAATTAAACTTAAGTGTGGTGATGAAGAACATTGCGAAGCCGCCGTCGGTAATGGTCCGGTTGATGCGCTCTATCAATGTATTTATCGTCTCACAGGTTATGACATCGTCTTGGATAAATTCGATTTAACCGCAAAAGGCGAAGGAGAGGATGGCCTTGGCCAAGCCGACATTATTGCCAACTATAAAAATAGAAAATACCACGGCACAGGGGTTTCTACGGATATCGTTGAAGCATCAGGTCAAGCACTACTGCATGTGATCAATAGCATTCATCGTGCAAACCAGATTGACCAAATTAAACAAAAGAAAAACGTCGTCACGGTATAAATCCCGCAACGACGGATTCGCAAACACAGATCAATAAAAATTAGACAAATAGATAAAGGACGACCATGACAGACAAACACTACCGCATTGCTGTTTTACCCGGTGATGGAATTGGACCAGAAGTAATGCAACAAGCCGAAAAAGTGCTTGATGCTATTGAACAAAAGTACTCATTCACCTTTAGCCGCGAATATCATGATGTCGGCGGAATTGCCATTGATAATCATGGATGCCCATTACCCCAAAGCACCTTAGATGCCTGTGAAGAAGCTGATGCGGTACTTTTTGGTTCTGTTGGCGGCCCCCAATGGGAGCATCTGCCACCAAACGAACAACCAGAGCGTGGTGCATTACTGCCTTTACGTAAACATTTCCAGCTATTTTGTAATTTGCGCCCTGCACAAATTCATCCTGGATTAGAGAGCTTTTCACCTTTGCGTGCCGATATTTCTGAGCGAGGCTTTGATATTGTGGTCGTTCGTGAGCTGACTGGCGGTATTTATTTTGGACAGCCGAAAGGACGTGAAGGAGAAGGCGCGAATGAAAAAGCCTTTGATACTGAGGTTTATCATCGTTATGAAATCGAACGTATCGCAAAAATTGCTTTTGAATCGGCTCGCTTACGTCGTAAAAAAGTCTGTTCGGTAGATAAAGCTAACGTTTTACAAAGCTCTATTTTATGGCGTGAGGTGGTTGAACAGGTAGCTCAAGACTACCCAGATATTGAACTTTCTCATCTCTATATAGATAACGCGACTATGCAACTTATCAAAGATCCTGCTCAGTTTGATGTGATGTTGTGCTCGAATATTTTTGGCGACATCATCTCCGATGAGTGTGCAATGATCACCGGTTCAATGGGGATGCTGCCTTCTGCAAGCCTGAATGAGAGTAACTTTGGCCTTTATGAACCAGCCGGTGGATCAGCACCGGATATTGCCGGTAAAAATATTGCCAATCCCGTAGCACAAATTCTTTCTGCTGCATTAATGTTACGTTATAGCTTAGGTGAAGAACAAGCAGCACAAGATATTGAAAATGCCGTATCAAAAGCACTATCCGCCGGAGAACTGACAGCGGATCTTGCAGGCAACAAACCGGCACTCTCTACCTCAGAAATGGGCGATAAAATCGCTGGTTATATTTTACACTCATAATAAGTCGTGCTCGGTTAACGATACGAGCACACTATGCAGCTCAAAGAGCTCAAGGAAGAAGCAATGTCATCAGCAAAAACGTTATATGAAAAAATTTATGATGCGCATGTGGTGGTTGCCGCCCCCGGTGAAACGCCTATTTTGTACATCGATCGCCATTTGGTCCATGAAGTAACCTCACCACAAGCCTTTGATGGATTAAGAGAAAAAGGTCGTCCAGTACGCCAAGTCAGCAAAACCTTCGCGACCATGGACCACAACGTCTCTACCACCACCAAAGATATTAATGCGTCAGGGGAAATGGCGCGGATTCAAATGGAAACCCTCTCAAAAAACTGCGCTGAATTTGGGGTAACTCTCTACGATTTAAACCATAAATATCAAGGCATTGTCCATGTTATGGGCCCAGAACTTGGTATCACGCTACCTGGCATGACGATTGTTTGTGGGGATTCACACACCGCGACACATGGCGCTTTTGGCTCACTCGCGTTTGGTATTGGTACCTCTGAAGTTGAACATGTATTAGCAACCCAAACCTTGAAGCAAGGCCGTGCTAAGACAATGAAAATCGAAGTACGAGGTAAAGTGGCTCCTGGCATCACCGCCAAAGATATTGTTCTAGCAATCATCGGCAAAACAACCGCTGCCGGAGGTACTGGTTATGTCGTAGAATTCTGTGGTGAAGCAATTCGTGATCTTTCTATGGAAGGACGCATGACCGTGTGTAACATGGCGATTGAATTAGGGGCAAAGGCAGGACTGATCGCTCCTGATGAAACAACCTTTAATTATATTAAACAACGTAAATTCGCACCGAAAGGCGCTGATTTTGATGCCGCTGTCGAGTATTGGAAAACACTGACGACCGATCCCAATGCACAATACGATGCAATCGTCACTTTAGATGCCTCAGAAATAAAACCACAAATCACTTGGGGAACCAATCCAGGACAGGTTATCGCTGTTGATGACGTAATCCCATCACCAGAGAGCTTTAGTGATCCGGTCGAAAAAACATCCGCTGAAAAAGCGCTGGCTTATATGGGCTTAGAAGCAGGCCGCTCACTATCTGAATACAAAGTCGATAAAGTATTTGTTGGATCGTGTACTAATTCACGAATCGAAGACATTCGTGCTGCCGCAGCCGTTGCAAAAGGTAAAAAAGTCGCCCCTCATGTACAAGCATTGATAGTCCCTGGCTCCGAGCAAGTAAAAGCACAAGCTGAAGCAGAAGGTCTCGATAAAATCTTCCTCGATGCAGGGTTTGAATGGCGTTTACCCGGCTGTTCGATGTGTCTCGCAATGAATAATGACCGCTTAGGGCCAGAAGAGCGTTGTGCTTCGACATCCAATCGAAACTTTGAAGGCAGACAAGGGCGAGCGGGAAGAACTCACTTAGTCAGCCCTGCGATGGCAGCCGCCGCAGCGATTGCCGGACACTTTGTCGACATTCGTCAATTTAGCTAATAAGGAGCAAGTGATATGTCAGGTTTTCAACAACACACTGGTTTAGCTGTTGCTCTTGATGCAGCCAATATTGATACTGATGCGATTATCCCAAAGCAGTTTTTGCAAAAGGTCAATCGTATCGGCTTTGGACAACACCTCTTCCATGATTGGCGGTTTTTAGATGATGCAGGATTAACCCCTAACCCTGATTTTGTCATGAATCAACCGCGTTATCAGGGAGCGAGCATCTTACTCGCACGTGAAAACTTTGGTTGTGGTTCGTCAAGAGAACACGCCCCTTGGGCACTCGCTGATTACGGGATAAAAGTCATCATTGCTCCAAGCTTTGCCGATATTTTTTATGGTAATGCAATAAATAATCAGATGCTCCCTGTCCGCTTATCCGATCATGAGGTAGAGGAGCTGTTTCACTATGTTCAGAACACACCAGGAGCAACGATTGACGTCGATTTGCAAACGCTCAATGTCGTCGCCAACAACAAAACCTACTGCTTTGAAATCGATGATTTTCGTCGACACTGCTTACTCAATGGATTAGACAATATTGGTTTAACGCTGCAACATGAAGCTGAAATCGCCGAATATGAAGCCAAGATACCGCATTTTCTAGCTTAAATCCGACAACTAAAATTAGGGCTGATCATACAGCCCTAATTTTATTGTTCAATATCCATGGCTATCTTCGAATATCACCGACACTATTTTCCAACATCATCCTACTTATTTCACTTTCATCAAGGAACCTATGAAATTTTTACTATCACTCTTATCCTTGTCCTGGTCATTATCGATTAGTGCTGCGCCTAAATCAGAATTATGGGATTTTTGGAATCAAAGTAATGAAGCTAATACACAAGAGGTATCTCATCAAGCATGGCAACAACTTCTCGATCGCTATCTTTCTCAACAAGGTATGCACACCCTTTTCGATTACGCCAATGTAGAAATCTCCGACCGAGAAAAATTACAGACTTATATTAACCAATTGGCAAGATTGGATCCGAGAACATTAAACAAGCAGCAGCAATATGCTTACTGGATAAACTTGTACAACGCCTTAACCGTTAATATCATTCTTGAGCACTATCCAGTCTCGTCAATCACTAAAATTGGAGGGTGGTTTCGGTTTGGTCCTTGGAACCTACCATTATTAGAGATCGCCAGTCAAAAACTCACTCTTAATGATATTGAACATCGAATTTTAAGACCAATATGGCAAGATCCTAGAATTCACTACGTCGTTAATTGTGCTAGTCTCGGTTGCCCAAACCTGCAAAGTGAAGCCTTTACGGCGCAGAATATCGATCGATTACTTGAGAAATCTACCCATGAATTTATCAACAGCGAGAAAGGTGCCAAGATAACCAAAGACCAGCTTATTCTATCTTCCATCTATCAATGGTATGCCGATGATTTTGGTTCTCAAGCAGAGTTGATGGCTCATCTTTCGCTGTATCGTCCAGAACTTACCACCTATCGTGGAACAATCCGTTATGAGTATGACTGGCGACTAAATAGCAAATAGCAAAAAGCCTCTGTATTGCTACAGAGGCTTTTTAAATGAGTACCTGGCGATGTTCTACTCTCACATGGGGAGACCCCACACTACCATCGACGCTGTTTCGTTTCACTTCTGAGTTCGGCATGGAATCAGGTGGGTCCAAAACGCTATGGTCGCCAAGTGAATTTTTATAGCTAATGCTATTGAATCACTGGTGCTGATACCCAGAATCGAACTGGGGACCTCATCCTTACCAAGGATGCGCTCTACCGCCTGAGCTATATCAGCAGATCTATTTTTAAACTGCTAGTCCGCTTATTATCAGCGCTAGAGTGACTTCTTCTCGTAAGAAGAAGTAGAAATTAAAGCCTGGCGATGTTCTACTCTCACATGGGGAGACCCCACACTACCATCGACGCTGTTTCGTTTCACTTCTGAGTTCGGCATGGAGTCAGGTGGGTCCAAAACGCTATGGTCGCCAAGCAAAT